>JBDUDE010000149.1:0-4449 GCA_040003105.1 Mucilaginibacter sp.
CATTTAATAAAAACCCGTTTTTAAACGAGAAGAGGCAGGCGGATATTGATTTTGGCATACAAGCCAGCTATACTATCAAAAGCCTTTATAAAGCACCTGCCGGGTATAAAGTTGAGGCCCTGCCGCAGGGAGTTTCAATGGCTATGCCCGACAAAAGCATCACGTTTAAACGGATAGTATCTGAACAGGACGGGCAGATTTTAATCCGCTTTAACATTGATTTCAGCAAGTCGCTTTTTAGTGTGGAAGAATACCCCGCCATCCGCGATTTTTATAAAAAGATGTTTGAGATGTTGAATGAGCAAATTGTGTTGAAGAAAAATTAAATGTCAATATTAAATAATATCCGCATAAAATAATAAACCAATTAACTATATTTAAATACCAAATTGTATCACAATGAATAAACTTTTACCCGCCTTATTACTGAGCTTTGTTTGTTTTGCCGCTAAGGCACAAACACCTGCAGCAGCCATCCCAACTACGCAGCCATTCGGAAAAATCGACAACGCCGACCTTGAAATGAAAACCTGTGATTTTGAAAAAGACGCCAACGCCGAGGTGCTTTTTGATAAGGGCAGCGTTTATTTCGGCGCAGATTTAATGTCGATAACCAACGAAATACACCGCCGCATTAAAGTATTTAACGACCATGGAAAAAACGAAGCGGACGTACATATCAGGTACGAAAGCGGAAACCATTTGGAATATATTACCGGGTTGCAGGCCGAAACCATTAACCTGGTTGATGGGAAACAAGAGATTATTAAGGTGGATAAAAAACTGATCTACACTAAAACCATCGACAAAAATTACAGCGAAATAACCTTTACTTTCCCGAATGTAAAACCAGGCAGTATACTGGAGTACAAGTACAATTTTAATTCTAATTCATACCGGTATTTTCCTGCCTGGGATTTCCAGGATCGTATACCGGTACGTTATAGCGAGTTTTACACTTCCATACCCGATGTGTTTTATTTCAGGCCAGCCTCAAACCTTTCGATGCCCCTGGCAAAGTTTAAAACCACATCGGATAGCCGCAGCATGTTGGATGGTGGCCAGTCCTACCAGTACAGCCTTGAAAACACACTGCGTGCATTGGTAAACGTGCCGTCGCTGCCCGACGAGCCTTTTATGTCGTCGTATCGTGATAATGTGCAGTCTATTAATTTTCAGCTTGTTACCATACGGCCAATTGGAGGCTTTGCAACCAGCCGCTCAGACACCTGGGCAAAGGTTGGCGGAATATTAGCCGATGACGAGGATTTTGGCGGACAGTTGAAAAGGAAAGTAACCGGCGAGGAGGTGATAATAGCAAAGGCCAAAGCAATAAAGTCGACCGATGAAAGAATTGCCTATCTTTTTAATGAGGTGAAAAGCACCATGAAATGGGATGGCACCGACCGCTGGTATACTAATGATGGCACATATCGCGCCTGGCAAAACAAAACAGGGAACGCTACCGAAATTAACCTGATTCTGTACCACTTACTAAAGCAGTCGGGCATTGAGGCGTACCCAATGGTGGTGAGCACACGCGAACATGGCAGGGTAAGGCCGTTTTACACTTCGCTGGCGCAGTTTAACCGGGGCGTTGTGTATGTGCCGGTTGATACCGCAAAAAGATACGTGCTTGACGCCAGCGGTAAATACAATATGTATAACGAAACGCCGGCTGAATTGTTGAACTCGTCGGGACTTTATATTGATAAATCAAAGGATTTGTATGATATCATAACGTTAAAAACGAACGAGCCGGCGCGCGAGTCGGTTTTTGTGAATGCCGAAATAAAAGCCGGCGGCAAAGTTGAGGGCAATGTGCAGATAGGCAGCAGCAGCTACAATAAAATTAACGTTGTTGACCGATACAAAACCGACGGAGAGAAAAAATATATCGACTTTTTGCGGCACGACGACAACAATGTAAAACTTACTGCACTGAAGCTGGAAAACATGGAGATAGACTCCTTACCGCTGTTGCAAAAGTTTGATTTCAGCCTTGACTTGGCGGGTTCTGACGAAAACTACATTTACCTTAACCCTAACTTGTTTTCTGCGCTTAAAACCAACCCATTTTTAAGCGAAAACCGGCAAACCGATGTCGAATTTGGTTACAACCGAAGCTACTCGATAAGTGGAATTTACAAAATACCCGAAGGCTATAAGGCCGACGCGCTGCCAAAAAGCGCCAGCATGGTTATGCCAGATAAGAGCTTCACATTTAAACGCGTTGTGGCCGAGCAGGATGGGTCCATAGTAATCCGGTATAATGTGTCCTATAATGTACCTGAATACGACAAAGCCAATTACCCCGATTTTTACGCTTTTTTTAAGAAGATGCACGAAATGCTTAATGAAGTAATTGTGTTGAAGAAGGGATAAGGGGGGAGAGAATCAAGAGGCAAGACGAAAAGAGTCAGGAATCAAGAACAACGAACCAAGAGTCAAGAATTAGGGGAATATAATGAGAAAGTTTTTTTTAATATGCAGCATATGTGCTATTGGGCTGTATGCAAAGGGACAAACGGATACTGCTACTGTTGACCCGACACAGCCCTTCGGCAAAATTGACAAGGCCGACCTTGCGGCCAGGGTATGCGATTTTGAGCCCGATGCAAACGCCGAGGTGCTTTTTGACAAAGGTAAGATATCGGTTACGCCGGCATATCATATACTGATGGAGCGGCATACGCGGATTAAGATTTTTAACGATAAAGGAAAGGATCAGGCCAACATCCGCATTGTTTTTTTCGGCGGCAACAATGCCGAGAATATAAACAGCCTTGAGGCCGAGACCATCAACCTGGAGAATGGGAATATCGTATTTAAAAAAATTGACAAGGTAAATATTTACAGGCAGCCTATAGATAAGTTCCGCACTGCATTAACCTTTTCGTTTCCCGATGTGAGGCCCGGTTCGGTAATTGAATTTAAGTATACCCGCACCATACAGTCGGTTATTGATTACCCGGATTGGGATTTTCAAAACAGGATACCCACCAGGTACAGCGAGTTAGAGGCATCATGGATTGGAACATTGTATTATAATGTTGTGTCGCAGGTGCACCACCCATATGCAGTTAATACCGGCCGGATTACGTCAATTGCTTATATCCCCTCGCTTGTTGCCGAGCCGTTTATGACATCACTAAAAGACAATGCCGACAGGGTAACCTTTACGCTCTATGCGGTGCGCTCCCAGGATGTGTCGATGAATATTTCAAATACCTGGAAAAAACTTGGGCTTGAGCTGGACGAATACGACCATTTTGGCGGTCAGTTTAATAAGGGCCTTAAAGGCGAAAGTGTTATCCTGGATAAAGCGAAGCAGATTCTGGACACAGACGAAAAAGTAGCTTACATTTTTAGCGAGGTAAAAAACGCCATGAAATGGGATGGCTATGATGCCAACTACACCAGCGACGGCATTTCAGACGCATGGAATAAGAAAATCGGGAATTCCACCGAGATTAATTTAATATTGTACCGCCTGCTGCTAAAAGCCGGTGTGAAGGTTTACCCTATGCTGGTAAGCACGCGCGAAAACGGCAAGATAAACTCAACGCTTACAAGCGCTGCGCAATTTAACAGGGCCGTTGCTTACGTACCCACCGATAACGGCATATATGTACTTGATGCCACCAACAAGTACAACCTTTACAACGAAATTCCGGATGATGTGATTAACGGCAGAGGGTTTTACTTTAGCAGGGAGGACGATAAGTTTGAATTGGTTAGCCTTAAAAACTTAGCACCCATAAGACAAATGGTTTCGGTAAATGCCGAGATAAAAGCCGATGGTAAAATGAGCGGCACTGCGCATATAACCAGTTACAGTTATCACCGGACTAATACTTTAACAAAATATAAAAACGACGGGGAGAAAAAGTACACAGACTATCTTACCAATAGTGATAATAACTTAAAAATAGCGTCGCTTAAGCTGGAAAATATGGAGGTGGATACGCTGCCACTGGTGCAAAACATTGCCTTTAACCAGGACCTTACCGGCAGCGACGGTAATTACATTTACTTTAATACTAACCTGTTTACCGGCCTGCACAGCAACCCCTTTTTAAGCGAAAACCGCAGCACCGATATCGATTTTGGATATTGTAACAAAATAGCAACCAGTGGCATCTATAAAATACCTGCCGGTTATAAAATTGAGGTATTGCCGGAAAGTTTATCAATAGCCATGCCTGATAAAGGGATAACCTTTAAGCGAGTGGTTGCACAGGAAGAAGGAACAATAATGATACGGTACCTGGTCGACTTTAGCCGGCCGGCGTATTTTAAAACCAGCTACCCGGAGTTAAGGGAGTTTTTTAAGAAAATGTACGAAATGCTGAATGAGCAAATTGTGTTGAAGAAGGGATAACCATGCAAAATAAATATTTAAACTATCTTTTAATTACTGCGGCAGCAATAACGCTAGCCACCAAA
>JBDUDE010000678.1:0-4445 GCA_040003105.1 Mucilaginibacter sp.
CAAATTTCATAGGCTTACCCCAAAGGGGATTTTTTTTAATTATATAGATACATTTGTCATCTCGCCGTTGTTGGTGTTGTCACCAACAAGTATCATCACTTCAGGGTTAAGACAAGGCCGCATTTTTTCCCCGGATATGTACCACCGGGGCGCGTAGCTCCGAACAAAACCCTCGTTTGTTGGTGACAACACCAACAAAGGCAGTCAATCCTCAGCAACCTCGTCGCTACATACTTGCGCTATGTATAGCTCGCGATTTATAACGACGAGGTTGCCGCGCTCGTTCCTCGCTCGCAATGACAAAGAGTTTTAAATTCAAATTAATAAGCTCGGGCAAATAGCACGCGCTGTGTCGAAGGCTTGCCGGTAAGTATACACTTCCCTTCCTCCTGCTTATTATCTAAAGGTATACAACGGATTGTAGCCTTAGTTTCATCTTTTATCTTTTGCTCCGTCTCCGAAGTGCCATCCCAATGTGCCGAAAGGAAACCCGGCTGCTCATCCAGCATGCGTTTAAATTCGTCGTACGTGTCAACCTCGGTGGTGTTTTCAGCTTTAAAGTTTAATGCTTTTTGGTAGATGTTGCTTTGTATTTCTTCCAGTAAAACTTCAATAACTGCCGTCAACCCTTCCTGGTTTACGGTTTCCTTGGTTTTGGTATCGCGACGGGCCAATTCAACCGTTCCGTTTTGCATATCGCGACTGCCGATAGCAACGCGCAGCGGAACGCCCTTCAACTCATACTCGGCAAACTTGGCGCCTGGGCGATGGGTATCGCGGTTATCAAATTTAACCCTGATGTTTTTAGCTTTCAGTTCCCGTGTAAGTTCTTTTACAAACATGGAGATATTGTCAAGTTCTTCCTGGTGCTTATAAATAGGCACAACAACAACCTGTATTGGCGCCAGTTTTGGCGGCAATACGAGTCCGGCATCATCCGAATGCGCCATTATCAGCGCTCCAATCAAACGCGTTGATACACCCCATGAAGTCGCCCACACATAATCCAGCTTGTTTTCTTTATTGGTGAATTTTACATCAAAGGCCTTGGCAAAATTCTGCCCTAAAAAGTGCGATGTACCTGCCTGCAGTGCCTTACCGTCCTGCATCAATGCCTCAATGCAATAAGTATCCAGTGCACCGGCAAAACGCTCATTGGCTGTTTTTTTACCGCGAACTACAGGCAATGCCAGCCAGTTTTCTACAAAATCAGCATAAACATTCAGCATTTGCTCGGTTTCTATTACGGCTTCTTCGGCGGTGGCGTGGGCAGTGTGGCCCTCCTGCCATAAAAACTCGGTGGTACGCAGAAAAAGGCGCGTACGCATTTCCCAGCGCACCACGTTGGCCCATTGGTTAACCAATATCGGCAAGTCGCGGTATGATTGTATCCAGCCTCTGTAAGTGTTCCAGATGATGGTTTCAGAAGTAGGGCGCAATATCAATTCTTCTTCCAGTTTGGCGGTTTCGTCAACTACGATATTCCCGTTGCCATCATTTTTTAAACGATAATGGGTGACAACCGCGCACTCCTTGGCAAAACCTTCAACGTGACTGGCTTCTTTTGAGAAAAAAGATTTCGGTATCATCATGGGGAAATAGGCGTTCACGTGGCCGGTTTCTTTAAACATGCCATCCAACACGGCCTGCATGCGTTCCCAAATCGAATAACCATAGGGCTTAATTATCATGCAACCCTTAACCGGTGAGTACTCAGCCATGTCGGCTTTCAACACCAGGTCGTTATACCATTGCGAATAATCTTCGTCCTTACTTACAACCCCTTTGCTCATATTAAAATTCCTCTTTTTTAAATTGCTAATAGCCGTCAAATTTATAAATTTAGACTGTTAAGCCACTCATACATGATAAGTAATTTGCAAATAATACTCCTGACCGTTTTATGCTGCCTATTTATGCCGAAGGATTCTTCCCCTGTTAATGCGAAAGCCGCAGGGAGTAGTCATAAGCTTATCGTCAACGGTTATTATTTTTCGGGCAGTTTTGGACTCGAAGGGGAGAAAGGGCAAAGTTACATCGTACTGCAGGGTTCTATAACCAATTACTCTGATAGTACCTTAAAATATTGGGCTACTAACTGCCGGTTCACAGAACTCTTTAACGTTACCGGCAGTCAAAAACTAGTATTAACAAATGAAGAGGCCAAGTCGCCGGTGTTCAAAGAGATAACGATCGCTCCGCATCGCTCCCAGAAAGTACTGTTGACATTATCAGAAAAAGAACCTCCCAACAGCGTATTCATCTTGACTGTGAGTATGAGGCTCTACAAATCATTAGGTACAGGCAGCTTTGAGGCCGACAAAAAAAATCAACAGGCGGAATTGTTGAGCGATGATATTACTTTGAGATTTACCAAAAATGGTAATCAATACAGCGATGAATTCGCAAGGGTGGAAAAGGATAAAAAGGATAAGTTAAACCTGCCCTCAATGGATTTATATTTGCTTACAGATATTGACAGAAAGTTTATAACGGTATCTATTGATGCAAGCAAAATAAGTAAACCCGTTAATTCATCCTACCCGGTAAGGAATGGAGGAAACAAGTCGGTTAAACTTATCAATATACCTGTTATTGTTCACAACAACAGTAATGATACATTAAAATACCCTTCAATGTCTTGTTCGTGGGTAGACTATTACCGAATTGATAATCAGTTCATTAATATAACCTTTGATGGATGTGACAAGAATATTCCAATAGAAATTAAATTGCCTCCCCACGGTACCGATACAAAAGTTCTATCGGTTGTTTACGACCCGAAGCAAATTAAAGGCTCGCAAAAAATTGAAATTGGCGTTAACATTAACAAAGGAACCAATGTTAATATATTTGAATTTAATTCTGATGTACTTTCGAAATACAACTTGGTGTGGAGTAACGAAATTACGGTACCTGTCAATTAAAAAATAACCCTCCTTAACGCACGGTCAGGAGGGCTATCAACGAGGGTCAGGAAAATCTAAGCGATGCTTTTTAATCCTAAAATCCTGCAAATCCAAAAAATCTTAGTTTAATCCTCGTTCACAAACGACCTTAACATCCACGTATTTTTCTCCTTAAACTGCATAAAGCGGTTAACCATATCGTTGGTGCCATCGTCGCCGGCATCGGCGGTTATTTCCAGTATGTTGCGCTCCATTTTAATCAGTACGGCCATGTCTTCAATAATGGCTTTAACCATTGCGGTATCTTTCAGCCCGATAGTGTCAATTTCGTTTATTTTTGATTTTTTGATGTAATCCGCAAAAGTGCTGTAGGGCGATTTGCCAAGTGTTAGTATCCTTTCGGCCAGTTCATCTATCGTGGTTAAAGCGGCGGTATAAAGCTCTTCAAACTTAACGTGCAGGGTAAAAAAGCTTTTGCCTTTAACATTCCAGTGGCAGCCGCGTACTTTTTGGTAGTGGATATGGTAGTTAGCCAGCAACTCGTTTAAATGGTCGACTACCGGTTTTTCTTTTGATTCTTTAAGGCTTATTTTGTCTGCTTTCATAATGGCTGTGTTTTGATGCGTAAATATAAGGAAGTGTGTTTTTGTACTGCAAAAATAAGCATCCCCGCAATTTATACTCATATTTGCACATAATATGACACTATCGCCACACGTCAATCAGCAATTTGCCGGCACTATCTGGCGTATGGAAATTGACGCGGCAAACGAGGTACTGCTTATTGAAATAAGGAATAACGAGGACAGGGCGGTTTATTTTGGGTCGATAGATTTAAGAAGCGACAAGGCATATTTTAAAGATTTAACAACACCCGAACGCTGGCTTACCGGCATTGAATGCGCCTGGGATGGCGTGCTGCTTATACATTACTACCAATCAGAAGCCGGACCGGCGCACAAGGGACTGCTTGCTGTTAATGCATTTACCGGCGAAACCCTGTGGAACAATTTCACCTATGCGTTTGACCATTTAACAGCCAAAGGCCCCGTTGTTTATGATACGCGCATGCAACCACGCAAATTATTTTTGGCTGATATTAAAACCGGCGCGACCACCCGGATTTACGAACCCTACATTTTCCCCGAGCCTGAAAACCACATTGTTGTGCCCGAACAATTGGCTGCTGAACTTTTGCCGTTCGACTTAATTACCATTCATCCTTATGGAAATTGGGTGCATTATCTTGACTACAATAATTTTAGAATTGTATCTTTGCACACGCTAAAGGCAGGGCAGCTGATACAAACACTGTACGTATTTGAGGGAAGCAACGTGGTGTATGAAGATTTATTAAATGCTGATATACAAAAAATCCAACCGGAGGCGTTTATAATGCATAATAATTGTTTAATTTACATAAAAAATAAGACTGAACTAAAGGTTTTATCCCTATAAATTATTGACCCTAAGTTAATTATGAAATTTAAGATTCTATTCTTAGCCCTTTCATTACTGTCATTTTCCCAATTATTT
>JBDUDE010000740.1:0-4431 GCA_040003105.1 Mucilaginibacter sp.
TTTTACTTCATTAATGGTCTTATCCGCCCGGATGGTATAGAGACCATTCCCGAACTCCACATTTTTTGAAACACCAACTATTTCAACACTATAAAATTGCGGTTTGCCCTGGTAACGCATAAAATCGTTTGCCCGGTTAAATAACTGGTGGCTGCTGTCGATGCTGGTAAGGGTTGCGTCATACAGCGCCAAAATGGAAACATGCTTCATAATTCAGGGTATGGATAGTCACAAAGGTGACGAATTCAGTTGTCGCAATCAATAGGTAACATTGTCGTTTTTACCATTTACAGCCGAAGCACAGGCTCCGTAGTTTTGTGTTATATTAATCATCAATTAAAACACTATAAAAATGAAATCAATTGAAGTTGTTATGCTGCCCGTTACTGACAGGGAAAAAGCAAAGGACTTTTATCAGAAACTCGGCTTTCAGTTAATAATAGAAGCCCCGTCAGACCACGGTGAAACATGGACCCAAATGGGGTTGCCGGGTAGTGAAGCTTCCATATCGTTAGGAAAATTCCACGCCATAATTTGCGAAACCGACGATATCGCGCAGGAAGTGGAAGACATTAAAGCCAAAGGCGTCGACATCGGTAAAATTGACGATACTCCCTGGGGCAAATTTGCATGGGTAAAGGACCCTGATGGAAACGGGCTGTGCCTGCATCAGAAATAAAGCCCGAAAAATATTTAATGTCAAACGTATTGCCCGGTCCGCTATCAAATGCCGACCGGGCTTTTTAAATTGCAAAATTCATAATGATAAGGTGTTTACAGGGGTTTACACTTTTTCGATGTCTTTTAATTGTATGTTATTGATAGATAAGTGAATATGAAAATAACACTCAAAAATGTGTAAACCCCTTTTTGCCAAAATTTTACCGATGAATTGAATTTTTGATAAAAATATTTGGAATATTCAATTATTTCCTAAATTTGCGTAATCAGTTACGTAATTTATTACTTATGAATATTTATGAAAAAACCGGCAAGATGGCATTGGGCAGCAGGCTGCGCCGGTTGGGAGAGTTGTTTGCAGAACAAGCCGCACAGGTTTACCCGGTATACGGTATCAACATCCAGCCGAAATGGTTCCCGGTTTATTATGCGCTGTCAAACGGTGAGGAAAAATCCATTACCGAAATAGCAGTAGAAATCGGGCACTCGCATCCATCGGTAAGCACGATAGTGAAGGAGATGATGAAAAAAGGCTTTGCGGTAGCGACCGCAGCGAAACGCGACGGCCGGAAAAACTTTGTGAAACTCAGCGAAAAAGGATTAAGCGTTAACGGGCGCATCCAGGCGCAATACGCCGATGTGAATGCTGCCATTGAAAGCGCGTTCGCTGAAACTCAATACAACCTTTGGAAAGCGCTTGAAGAATGGGAGTTTTTATTGGAGCAAAAAAGTTTAATGCGAAGGGTG
Organism: Mucilaginibacter sp.; assembly: GCA_040003105.1. Lineage (GTDB taxonomy): Bacteria > Bacteroidota > Bacteroidia > Sphingobacteriales > Sphingobacteriaceae > Mucilaginibacter. Next base: position 1,429 of record JBDUDE010000740.1, read on the forward strand.
GAGGAACAGCGAAAATTGCGTGAAAGCGCAGCCGTGGAAATCGTTCCTTATCAGCCCGAACATAAAGCGGCCTTTAAAAAGCTAAACGAAGATTGGATAACCCAATACTTTAAGATGGAAGATTTCGATTATAAATACCTCGACCATCCGCAGGAAAATATTTTAAACAAAGGCGGCCACATTTTTATGGCAATACACAAGGGCGAGCCAGTAGGTACCTGCGCCATTGTTAAAATGGATGAGACCAAATTTGAACTCGCCAAGATGGGCGTAGCCCCCGCGGCAAAAGGAAAGGGCATTGGCTACCTGCTAGGCCAGGCATGTGCTCAAAAAGCAAAGGAACTGGGGGCATCCAAACTGTACCTGGAAACCAATACTTTGTTAAAACCGGCAATAAGCCTTTACCATAAGCTTGGTTTTAAAAAAATCACCGGGCCGCCATCACCATACGAGCGCAGTAACATACAAATGGAAATGATTTTATGATTATGCACGAAAATAAAATAGTTATCATCGTTCGCGACGATTTAAAAACCTGGCAAAAATTGAATGTAACCGCGTTTTTAGCCGGTGCCGTCGCCATTGAGTTCCCGGAACTACATGGCCGGCATTTGGTAACAGCTTCCGGCAATACCTATCTGCCATTTTTTAAACAGCCCGTCGTGGTTTACAAAGCTGAAGACATCAGCCAGATGCAGCGCGTTTTTAAACGTGCAAAAGAGCGGGAATTAAGTATTGGCATCTACCCATCCCAGTTATTTGATACCATGAATGAGCAGGATAATTTAGACGAAACCGCCCAGCATACAGATGATGAACAGGATTTGGTTGGTTTAGCTCTTTACGGCGAAAACAAAAAAGTAAACAAAGCAATTGATGGGTTGAAGTTTCACGATTGATGTGGAATTTTGTATTTTTGTTTAAATAAAAGTTGAGCCATGATAACACTGGATTCTATGTTGGACGATATTATGCGGTTGGATTTTGACACCAGGGAAATGCTATTGGAGATTCTAAAGAAAAGACAAATAGAGGCAAGGAGGGATGAATTCCTTAAACAGGCAAACGGGGACCTGAAAGAGTATCGGGCAGGCAAATTGAAGGCCCAAACGGCTGAAGAGGTAATAGAAGAGTTGAGCAAACTTTAATTCAAATATGCCGCCGAAAAGTAAACTTGTTTTGACTAAAGGTTTTAAAAAGTCGTACAAGAAATTTATCCGAAATAATCAGGCTCTAAAGGCATCTATATCCAGCGCACTTAAAAAATTAGAGGGTGATATTTTTGACCCGGCTTTGAAAACTCATAAACTTGGTGGTAAACTGGCTGTATACCTTTCGTGCTCTTGCGGTTATGATTGCAGAATCATATTTAAAATAGAAGAAGATTTATTGAATCCTGGTGCCGTAGAAATCGTTTTGTTTAATATTGGAACCCATGATGACGTATATTAAATTTACGTAACCAGAAACTGAATTTTTAACGAACTGTAACCTACTGCTTCCTTTGTGCTTTTTCCCAAACCGCGCTTTGTTTCTTAGTAAAATACCGGATAATCCCCATCAGCACTGCATAGTTCATTACACAAAAATAATAAGGCACAAACAGGGCCTTGATGCGTATCTGCCGCTTCTCCATAATAAAGCCCAGGAAGGCCAGGAAGTAAAACAAAATTTGAGCTACAAAAATGCTGTTATATAAAAAGGTGCCCGGCAAAAACGCGTTTAGCACAAATATCAGTATCAGCAGGAAGGGCGTAACCGTCCACCGTAAAACCCGGTGGCTAATGTATTGGAACGACAGCACCGGGAACTTAAAGGGATTGAACAATTGTGGCAATCGCAAAATAGATTGTATGCCGCCTGCGGCTATCCTTATCTTGCGTTTTAACTCTTCCGATACATTTTCCGATGCGTTTTCAATGGCGTAGGCCTCGGGCTCGTAAACAATGCGGTAACCTTTGGTGGCTATCAGCATGGATATCATAAAATCATCCAGCACGGTGTCCGCAGGCACATCCTGGTAAAGCGATTTGCGTACGCTGAACAATTCCCCGGCAGCTCCCACAACCGAGTATAGCTCCGAATCCCATTTTTTTAAGGCTGACTCATATTTCCAGTAAAAACCCTCCCCGGCGGCGCTGGCATCTGCATCTTCATCCATCTGTACCCGTTTTTCGCCGGCAACGCAGCCAACGGTTTTATCGGCATAGTGGCGGCAAATGTTGATGATAGCATCGGCGTTCAAAAAAGTATTGGCATCGGTAAAAACAGCAATTTCGGTTGTTACATATTCCATTGCACGGTGCACGGCAGCAATTTTGCCTGCGCGCTGTGGCTGGTGCAAAAGCTGTACCTGCGGATATTTTGAAATAATATCAGGCGTCTTGTCCGACGAACCATCGGTCACAAACAACAGTTTTAGTTTTCCTGCAGGGTAGTTAAGCGCCAGGCAATTGGTAATTTTTGCCTCCATGTAGCTTTCCTCGTTATAGGCGGCGACAACCAGCGTGCAGTCGGGCAGCGTGTCATTATCGACAGCAGGAATTACGGGCCGGCCTTTTAAAGCCCGTTTTGTCTTAATTAAAAAATACAGGAAAATACCATACCCGGCAAAGGTGTAAAAAACAATAAAGAAGCTTAGCCAGAAGATAATTATCATGATATGGTTTTAATGGGATAACCAAGGTTTTTACTGTTTTTGCTGTGGGTGAAATTCCACCAAATAGCTTTAAGCAGCATTGGTATAAAATTAGCGTTTTTATCTTTTAAATAGGAGAGGATATTTCGCGGCGCCACCAGCAAAACAAAGTAAGGATAAAAAACAAGCTTGTTCACAAACGGTGCATTCCGCCGGATGAACAGGATGCGGTTGCGGTTCATAAAGTATTCCTTGAGCTTGCTTTTTTTGCCCACCGAAACAGATTCTTTGTGGTAAATAACGGCTTCGGTGCAAACCCAGGCTTCGTAGCCAGCACGTTTAATATGCTCGCACCAGTCAACCTC
>JBDUDE010000157.1:0-4430 GCA_040003105.1 Mucilaginibacter sp.
AGGTGCCTTTTAATTTCGCCAATCACATGGTCCATATGAAATTCAACGGCTTTGGCGCTCATTTTGTCGCATTCAAAACCCGCCGCCTGCCATTGCGCCGGCTGTACTGCTGCACCCATTGTAGTGTGCCCAAAACGGTAAATTACCCAGTTGCCTTCAGGAGCGTCCCATTCCAACTTACCGTCCGGCGTCATCAGCGGGGTAAGGTCAATGATTGATTTTTTTAAAACCGTATCCCTAGCCGGCATAGCGAGTACTGCAATGTCTTTGTAGTAAGTTTTGCGCTCTGGTATTTCCGGCATTTCAATTTTGCCATTTTTTGCATTGTAAGTAGGGAACCGGGCATTCGAGCGCGGATCGACCTTCGGCCTGTCGAGTTCTATTTTTTGTTTACTGCCGCCACCGCTAACCCTTTTCTGCGACCAGCTCAATTGCTGCATCGAGAGTTCGGGTGTTATCCAAACGCCGCCGCTTGTGGCATAGCCCGCGCCGTTAAATAAACCCATCGTCATCCCCAGCCGTTTCGACTCATTAGCGGCATGTTTTACCAAAGCCCACCAGGGTTCCGTCCAGGCAATCACATCGGGTGTCGGATTTTTGTCTATCGGGGCTCCCCAGGGGTTGGTTACATCAGCCAGGCCAAGCATCGTGGTGTTGTTAAAACCTTCTTCTTTTAAAGCCTCCAAATCTTTGGTTATGCCCGCTTTGCTTACATTGGCGCCCATCCACATCCATAACACACCGGGTTTTGCCGATTCTGGCGGGTGCAAAAAGAGTTGTTCGGGGCTATTTGCTAATGGTTTTATCGGACTTTTTTTATTGGGCTGCGCTATTGTTGTTAAAGCAATACATAACAATAAGGGGAATGCTGCAACTGTCTTTTTGAAATTCATGGTATATTACTAAGGCTATTGCATATATAATAATTAAAAAGCTGAAACAGAATTGTTTTGTGTATTAATATAGCTACTTATATAGTAGGAATCTTACGCGACCTAACTGTAAAGCGGGGACAAATTGTGGCTGTTTAATGCCCGGAATGGGGGCGTTTACTAAGCCGTCATTTTAAAAACTGGTACAAGGATTTTAACAGCGATCCTGCTTTTATGGCGGATGCTTTTAAAAGGGAGAATGAGTTGTTGGAAGAGCTGGGGTATTGAGGAGTTTGAGTCGGAAGTCTAAAGTCTTGAGTCGAATTTCTGACTTAAGGCTTTAGACTCAAGACTTTAACTAATATTACACCCTCAAAAAAGTCTTCTTCTCATATAAATAATACAAAAATACCCATTTAATCAGCACAAACGTTATTGCCATCAGCACGGCTCCGTAAGGCTCACCCGCTAACTGCCCCAGCCATTTAAAGAAGCCGGCATTGGTATAGTCCCATTTTATAAAGTGACCTGACATGTATATCAGGATAGAGTTCATACCTATTACCCTGAAGAAAAATGACCATTTCTTGTAACCCTTTACGTCGATGATAAAATAGAATAACGACATCAGCAACAAGCTTATCCCGCCAACCAGCATCACAAACGAGCTTGACCAAAGGTTTTTATTGATGGGAAAATCAATATTCCAAATTACTGCAACCAATATGAACACAACACCGGCGATTGCCAACCGCGAAGTTTTGGCCATTTGAGAAAGCTTTTTACTTTTCAGCGTTAAACCAGCCATAATGCCGAGCAACCCTGTACTTATTGCCGGTATGGTTGAACACAGTCCTTCCGGGTCGTGCATATTTGGCCGGCCATCAGGGTAGGGCACATAAAGGTGACCCGGCAACACGATTCTGTCGATGTATGATGCAAAATTTCCCTGCGGTGTCAGGTCGCCGATGTGGAAACCGGGGGCAGCCGTGAATTTAAGCAGGAGATAGTACCCTATGATAAAGAAAAAGAACCAAAATATCAGCGCATACTCGCGGGCATACAGGTAAATAATGTTAGCAAACATATAAGCGAGGCCGATGCGCCCCAGCACACTCCCAAACCTAATTTCGGCTATCGGCCTTATTTCAAGCCCGTTGTTTGCTATCAAACCTAGTAATACGAGGATAAGGCCGCGCTTAATAACCCGCAAAAGCAACTGCTCGCGCGATTTTCCTTTCTCTAATTCGCGGCCCACTGAAAATGGGGTCGACACGCCGGCCATAAATAAAAACAGCGGAAAAATAAGGTCGTACGCATGGAAGCCGTTCCAGTCCGGGTGGGTAAACTGGTTTGCCATGGCGTTCCAAAACGGCGACTGCCCGTGGGTAGCGGTTTTCATGGTGTACCAAATTTCATCGGCGCCCATAATCCAAAACATGTCAAAACCCCTAAGGGCGTCTAATGAGAACAGGCGGGTAGGGGCAGCGTCGAAGTCGTCTGCCGGTTGTTGTGTAGTTGCTGTTTGAGCCATTCCGGTTTAAAATAATTAGGTTAGTAACCGAAAGGTAGTTTTTTTTGGGAGAAAAGCAAAATTTGGTTTGTAAAGGTTGAAGTTGTTGTAAGGGTTGTAATAACTATTTTACCAAACCGGTAACCTTTACAACCCTTACAACTTCTACAACGTTTCTAACTATTCTCCTCTCTTTAACCCAAACTTCTCAATCTTGCTGTACAAATGGCTGCGCTGGATATCAATATCGTCGGCAGTTTTTGACACGTTCCAGTTGTTTTTCTCCAGCTTGAATTTGATATACTCCCGCTCGGCGAAATCCTTATACTCCTGGAAATTGGTAAACTGGTCGAAATCTGTTTGCGGCGCGGCGTTGCCGTTAGTTGCTATGGCAGGCGATGACGGGTTGGCAAACACTTTAACGTCGCTGTCGGTAATTGTTTTATCGCTTAAAATAATCAAACGCTCAACCATGTTACGCAATTCGCGGATGTTACCTGTCCAGGGCAGAGCCTTAAGCGCATCGAGGGCCGCTTCCGATATCTTTTTTACCGGCATACCATAATCGTTGCAAATTTCATCAAGGAAGCTTTGCGTTAATAAAGGAATATCGTCCTTGCGGTCGGTGAGCGGAGGTACGTGTATCAATATAACACTGAGGCGATGGTAAAGGTCCATACGGAAGTTACCGGCCTCGATTTCTTTCAGCAGGTCCTTGTTGGTTGCAGCCACCACGCGCACATCCACTTCAATTTCCTTTTCGCCACCAACGCGGGTTATTTTATTTTCCTGCAGGGCGCGCAATACTTTTGCCTGGGTTGATTGGCTCATGTCGCCTATCTCATCCAAAAACAACGTGCCGCCGTTAGCCGATTCAAATTTGCCGATGCGTTGTTTAATGGCTGAAGTAAATGAGCCTTTTTCGTGGCCAAATAGCTCACTTTCAATTAATTCAGACGGTATGGCCGCGCAGTTAACCTCAATTAAAGGCGCGTTTGAACGGTTTGATTTTTCGTGCAGCCAGCGGGCAACCAGTTCTTTACCACTGCCGTTTGCGCCGGTAACCAGCACACGCGCATCGGTAGGCGCAACCCTGTCGATGGTTTCTTTTATTTTTATTATAGCCTGCGATTCGCCTAAAATTGCGCGAACTTTTGATACCCGCCGCTTTAATACTTTAGCTTCGGTTACCAAACTTCCACGATCTAATGCGTTTCGTACGGTAATCAGCAGGCGGTTAAGGTCAGGTGGTTTCGAGATAAAGTCGAAGGCTCCTTTTTTACTGGCCTCAATGGCGGTTTCAACCGTGCCATGGCCCGATATCATGATGAACGGCAGGTCGGGTTTAATAGCGAGGCCTTCGGTAAGTACCTCCATGCCGTCCATACGGTTCATTTTGATGTCGCACAGTACCAGGTCGTAATCGTTTCCTCTAATCAGCTCCAGCCCGTCGATGCCGTTGTCAACATCTTCAACTACATAGTCTTCATATTCAAGTATCTCGCGCAAGGTGCTCCGTATGGCGCGTTCGTCGTCAATTATTAAAATTTTAGCCATTAGTGTTCAATAGTTTTTCGTTTCGGTGGTAAGATATTGCGAATATATGTAAATGTATAGAAAAGTAAACACATTTTTGGGTGAATGGTTTGCGTTAGGTTATAAAAAGTTGTGAGGGTTGTAAAGGTTATAAAAATTGTAAATGCTGGAGTTTGTAGAAAATGGGCGCAAATTGCTTATGTGTTCAGATACATTGACCTTTTCAACTTCTACAACCTTTACAACAACTACAACCAAAAACAAATAACCCCTCCCGTTACCGGAAGGGGTGTATCAGCTGCAAACCTGTAAGCCGGGTTCTGTTCCACCGTAAACAATGGTTTCTATCATTAATCTGGCCCTGCAATTGCTCGCAGGTTCAATCAACCTACCCATCCCGGCAAATTACCTGTTTTGCAACAGGCGGATTAGGAAGCGAGCAGCTCCGCGTCCGGGACCTATTTGGTTTTTCAACTCCTGAGGTTTACCGCAATCCCGGTCGCCCGGAA
>JBDUDE010000455.1:0-4424 GCA_040003105.1 Mucilaginibacter sp.
TGATAAGATAGAAGCTAATCTTAATAGGAGGGAGAAGGAGATTGCGAGGGCGGAGGCGCATGAGTAGCGATTATTTTTTGCCCAGCTGCGCCAAAAAAAAGCCCAAAGTCATTCAAAACTTTGGGCTTTCCAATATCTACCTTCCGGACTTTCGGTCTTCCGGACTTTCGGACTTCTCTTACTCAAAATACTCCTTCATCCTCTCAAAAAAGCTCTTCTCATTCTTGCCTGGATTAGGCTTGAAGTTTGGTGAGCTTTGTAGTTTTTCCAGTAGCTCGCGTTCTTCGCGGCTCAGGGCTTTTGGTGTCCAGATGTTGATATGCACCAGCTGGTCGCCGCGGCGGTAGGAGTTTACTTCGGGTACGCCCTTGCTTTTCAGGCGCAGTATTTTACCGCCCTGGGTGCCGGGGTCTATCTTTATTTTAACCTTGCCGTCGATGGTGGGCACTTCAACGCTGGTGCCGAGGGTGGCATCTACGAAGTTTACGTGCAAATCATATATTACGTTGTTGCCGTCGCGTTTCAGGGTTTCGTGGGGGATTTCTTCAATCAGTATGATTAAGTCGCCCGGCACGCCGCCGCGCGGGGCCGAGTTGCCTTTGCCGCTCATGCTAAGCTGCATGCCTTCGCTTACGCCGGCTGGTATATTTATACTGATGGTTTCTTCGCCGCGTACAACGCCGTCACCATGACAAACAGTACATTTTGAGGTGATGGTTGAACCTTCACCGTTACAGGTAGGGCAGGTGCTGGTAGTTTGCATCTGGCCCAGAATGGTATTGGTAACCCGGCGCACTGCGCCCTGGCCACCGCAGGTTTTACAGGTTTGGAACGATGCCCCGTCTTTTGCGCCAGTGCCGTCGCAGGTTTTACAAACAATCTGTTTGTTTACCTTTATCTTCTTTTCGGCCCCGTTGGCTATTTCTTCAAGGGTTAAGCGCACTTTAATGCGCAGGTTGCTGCCGCGCTGTACACGTCGGCCACCGCCGCTGCTTTGCCTGCCGCCGCCGCCAAAAAAGCCTTCAAACGGACTGCCGCCACCGAATATATCGCCAAACTGGCTGAATATGTCGTTCATATCCATACCGCCGCCGCCAAAACCGCCACCATTGGCAGAATGTGCGTTAGCCGAATGACCAAACTGGTCGTACCGCTGGCGTTTTTCGGGATTACTTAAAACCTCGTATGCCTCGGCAGCTTCCTTAAACTTATCTTCGGCTGCCTTATCGCCCTCGTTTTTATCCGGGTGATATTTTATAGCCATTTTGCGATAAGCCTTTTTTATCTCATCAGCATCGGCACCTTTTGCTACGCCAAGCACATCGTAGTAATCTCTTTTAGACATCTTTTTTGTATTTCGGAATTCGTCCGCTATATAGCGGATCGAATTCGGATTTATTTTATTGTGATTCTTGATCTTGGATTTTTAATCCGGTTATTCAATTCTGCCATCGAACATCCGAAATCCGACATCAACGTTACGCGCCTACTATAACCTTAGCAAAACGCACTACTTTCTCATTTAAAAAGTAACCTTTTTCCATTTCGTCGACTACTTTGCCCTTCAGGTCGTCAGTTGGGGCGGGGATGTTGGTGATGGCTTCCTGCAGTTCAGGATCGAAGGTGGTGCCTATCGATTCCATTTCTTTCAGGCCGCTTTTGGTAAGGGCATTTTTTAGTTTGTTTTGTACCAATATAACGCCTTCTTTAACCGGTGCAACATCGGCCGCAGTTTCCATGGCACGTAAAGCGCGTTCAAAATCGTCAAGAACAGGCAGCAGGGAAACAATTAAATCCTTGCCTTCCATTTTCCGGGCTTCCTCACGCTCTTTTACCGTCCGCCTGCGGAAGTTATCAAACTCGGCATATAAGCGCAGGTACTTGTCATTTGCAAGCGAAAGCTCTTGTTTTAGGGTATCAACCGGCGAGGTTACATTTTCTTCGGCCTGCTGGTCAATATCCTGCTCGGTTTCGTTTACAGTTGTATTTATTTCTTCGGTGTTATCCACTTGTTCTTTCTTTTTTTTCTTCAACATGTCGTTAAAATTCATAGCTAATAGTGCCAATCAAGTATCCTGCCATTGGTGTAAAGGCGACATCGTGGCAGAGGTTTTTTACTAAAATGTAAATTGTGACACTTTTTAAGTAGCAGTGGCAGTTTTTAAGTAGCAGTTGTTTAAAAAGTGGCAGTAGCAGTTGTTAGAAAAGTAGCAGTAGCAGTGGGGAGTAGCAGTCGTTAAAACGTGACGGTCGTTAACCTCCGCAAAGGGACTGCTACCGCTACTTCCCACTGCTACTAATTTAACTACGCGATCTTCACATCCTCCAACACCTTACCATTCTCGCATTTAATAATGCGCGATGGGAAAGTACGGATAATATGATAATCGTGCGTGGCAATCAAAACCGCCGTGCCCGATTGGCTGATTTGTTTCAGCAGCAATACAATTTCTTCGGAAGTGTCAGGGTCGAGGTTGCCGGTGGGCTCGTCGGCCAGCATTATTTCGGGATCGTTTAGCAGGGCGCGGGCTATTACAACGCGCTGTTGCTCGCCGCCTGAAAGTTCGTGCGGCATTTTTTTGAGCTTGGAGCGCAGGCCTACTTTCTCCAAAACATCAAGGGAGCGGTCGGCGATGAGTTTTTTATCTGTCCAGCCGGTGGCGCGCATCACAAACTCCAGGTTTGCCTCAACGGAGCGGTCGGTTAGTAATTGAAAATCCTGGAAAACAATGCCCAGCTTGCGGCGTAAAAAAGGGATGTCGTTGCTTTTAATGTTATTCAGGTCGTACCCACAGGCATAACCCGAGCCGGTGTTGATGGTAACATCGCCATAAATAACCTTTAGTAAACTGCTTTTTCCGGAGCCCGTTTGCCCTATCAGCCAAACAAAATCGCCTTTATCAATATGCAAATTAACACCCGACAATACCAGGTGCGCCTGCTGAAAAATATCAACGTTTTGCAGCTTTATAATTGAATTTCCAATCATGTCTTTTGGTTCATTGGTTCATTAGTTCAGTGGTTCATTGGTCCTTTCTGCGGGGAGGTCGGCAAATATATTCCGCTGACTCCCAATGAACTAGTGAACCAATGAACAATTATAATTCCAGTTTAAGAATCTGCCCAAATGGCAAATCCTTTATAATGTTCATTATATAATCGGTCTTATCCTGCAACCCCACCTTATCCAGCGATTTGTCCGGCCTGTCGACCCTGAAATAAGCCAGCAGCGTAAACTTATCGTCCCTTAACTGCACGTAATCAGGTATTTTGGCAACGCCTTTAACTTTAATTATGTGGTAGTTCATTTGGTTCATAGTTCATAGTTCATAGTTCATGGTAACTTCGCTCGCGGCCTTCCTTTCAGCTATGAACTATGAACCATCAACTATGAACTGCTAAAGCGCCAACACTTCCTTAACCCGTTCTGCTGCTTCTTTAAGCAATATGGCCGAGTAAACCTTTAAACCTGATTCATCAATCAATTGTTTGGCCTCAACAGCGTTGGTGCCTTGTAAACGAACGATGATTGGAACCGGGATATTGCCTATTTCGTGGTAAGCATCAATAACACCCTGGGCCACACGGTCGCAACGTACTATGCCGCCGAAGATGTTTATCAGGATTGCTTTTACGTTAGGATCTTTTAGTATGATATTGAAGGCTGCTTTTACAGTTTCGGCATTGGCAGTTCCGCCTACATCCAAAAAGTTAGCAGGCTCGCCGCCGGCAATTTTGATGATGTCCATGGTTGCCATTGCCAAACCCGCGCCGTTAACCATACAGCCAACGTTGCCATCAAGCTTTACAAAGTTAAGGTTGCTTTTGCTGGCTTCAACTTCCATCGGGTCTTCTTCGGCCTCATCGCGCATGGCGGCGAAATCAGGATGGCGGAACAACCCGTTGTCGTCCAAATTTACCTTAGCATCAACAGCTAATATTTTATTGTCCGATGTTTTTAATACCGGGTTGATTTCAAATTGCGAAGAATCGGTAGCATCATACGCCTTATATAACGACGTGATGAATTTCACCATATCTTTAAATGCATCGCCCGACAAACCTAAGTTAAAGGCAATTTTACGTGCCTGGAAGCCTTGCAGGCCAACCTTGGGGTCAATTTCTTCTTTGTGTATCAGGTGCGGGGTTGAGTGTGCAACTTCCTCGATGTCCATACCGCCTTCGGTTGAGTACATAATGATGTTGCGGCCCTTTGCCCTGTCGAGCAGTACGCTGATATAAAATTCTTTGGTTTCACTTTCGCCGGGATAGTAAACATCCTGCGCAACTAAAACCTTGCTCACCAGCTTGCCTTCGGGGCCGGTTTGCGGGGTAATCAGCTGCATGCCTAAAATGTTGGTTGCTTTTTCTTTTACCTCATCCAGGTTTTTCGCCAGCTTAACGCCACCGCCTTTACCGCGGCC
>JBDUDE010000087.1:0-4423 GCA_040003105.1 Mucilaginibacter sp.
GGCAAATGTTTTATCCGGGTTGATGGTATTTATCGCCAGGGCTGCATTACACAACACCACGTTGCTTTGGGCAGCGGTGGCCTCGTTATTAAGTACTTTCATAAAAATATCAGCTGATTCGCTTACACTGCTTCCGCCTAAAATTTCATTCGGGTTAAGCTTTGTAAAGCCAAGATTTTCGATGCTGTTTATTTTTTCGCCTGCTGCTGAAAATGTTTTAAAATCACAGGTTAGTGATACTTCGTCATACCCTTCCAGCGCATTCAGAATCGTATACTTTACATCCGATTTTTGATATAAATAGGCATATATTCTGGCAAGCTCCAGGTTAAAAACGCCAACCAACTGGTTTTTTGGTTTTGCCGGGTTAACCAATGGGCCAAGCATATTGAAAAACGTTTTAACACCCAGTTCCCTGCGGATAGGCGCCACTGTTTTCATGGCCGGGTGAAACAGCGGTGCGTGCAAAAAGCAAATATTCGCTTTATCAATATTGGTCTTAAGCTTGTCTGTATCATTTGTGAATACGCAACCCAGAAACTCCATTACGTTCGACGAGCCGCAGCCCGACGAAACCCCGTAATTGCCATGTTTGGCCACTTTATAACCAGCGCCGGCAACCACGAATGAGGCCAGGGTCGAGATATTAAATGTGTCCTTACCATCGCCGCCGGTGCCGCAAAGGTCAATTACCTCATCGGTTTGCAAATCAATGGGCAAGCAGAGCTCCAGCATGGCATCGCGGAAGCCTTCCAGTTCGTTCACAGTAATGCTGCGCATGCAATAGGCCGTCATAAATGCGGCCATTTGCGAGTTGTTGTACTTACCCTGCGCAATGGCCGTCAAAATTTCCTTCGACTGCTCGCGGGTAAATGTTTTGTGTTCAAAAAGATGGTTTAATATCGCTTTCATGCCCCTTAACCCCCTAAAGGGGGAATTTTTATGGTTTATTTGTATTTTTATGTTCGCGCCCGTAACTGCCCCCCTTCAGGGGGCGGGCCCTAATGCAGAAAGGGCTGCCATGTATGGCAACCCTTCCGTATATTTTATAAAAAACAAAAAATGGAATTGCCTTACGATTACCCGTTAAGCCACCACCAATTGTTGTTTAATATATTTCTGTTCATTTTGTGCCACAAATATGGAAATAGTTTTTACTAAAAGCAAGCAGAATGATATTTTTACAAAGCATAAAGCAGCAACCTGATAAATATGGCCAAAACGCAGCGTAAAATAAACCCCGAAGACGACCTTGGCTTTGGCCCACAGCCGGTTATAAAAAACCAGCCGCTGATGAATAAGGATGGGTCGCCGAATGTGCGAAGGGTAGGTTTGCCGTTTTTTAATACGTCTAACAATTATCACACGCTGATAACCATGAGCTGGACCAGGTTTTGGCTGGTTGTGCTAAGCGGCTACCTGGTTGTTAATATTATTTTCGCGTTTATTTATACTGCATTGGGGCCAAATAGCCTGGATGGTACCGACTCACACACTTACTTCTCTCATTTTATGGATGCGTTCTTTTTTTCGGCGCAAACCATGTCGACTGTAGGTTACGGGCACATTAGCCCGAAAGGAATGACGACAAACAGCGTCGCGGCATTAGAGTCGATGATGGGACTGCTGGCATTTGCGCTGGCGACAGGCTTGTTATACGGGCGCTTTTCGAGGCCATCGGCACAAATTGTATACAGTAAAAATATTATTGTGGCGCCTTACGGTGATAAAGGCAGGGGCGTAATGCTTCGTTTGGCAAACCTGCGCCGTAATATGCTGATTGATTTGGAGATTGAGATTATATTCTCCTATAATGAAACGGTTGATGGAAAAGTGGTACGCCGTTTTTATCCGCTGGAAGTTGAACGACGTAAAGTGAGCGTACTTACGCTGAACTGGACAATTGTGCACCCGCTTGACGAGAACAGTCCGCTGATCGATATGACGAAAGAAGATTTAATTAAGTCTGAAGCCGGTTTTGCCATTTTATTAAGGGCGTTTGATGATACTTTTTCGCAAACCGTGCACTCACGCACGCAATACCAGGCTCATGAAATTGTATGGGGAGCCAAATTTAAACCTGCTTTTGACAGGGATGAAGAAGGTCGTATAGTTTTGGATTTAAGTAAAATTAGTGAGCATGTGCCGTTTGAGTTGGAAAAGATAGGGGAGAGTTAAAAGAGGCGAAAGGCGAAAGCTAAAAGGTGAATGGTTTTTGAAATTGCTCATAAAGATGGACTATGTAGAGATAAATCCGAACATAAGATTCGGAAAACCTGTTATTATCGGCACATGGATATCTATACAAAACGTCCGGGATTGGATTTCGTCAGAGATGTCGGTAGCTGAAATTATGTTGGATTTTTCCGAATTAAATGAAGAGCAGATTAAGGCATGCTTAAATTATCCTGTTGACTGAAGCTGCCATGAAGAATGAACCATCAACTATGAACTACTTCAACAGCGAATTTCTTTCCTTTTTCATTTTATTATAAACCAACCTATCCAGCAAACCCGGGAAAAGTTTTCCAATCAGCACAGTTAATTTTCCTTCGCCGGTCATAATCAACGTGCGGCTGCGGTTTTCAATGCCATTAATGATGATTTTAGCAACTTTCTCGCTTGTCATCATACTTTGCTCGTTAAGGGTGCTTTCGCGCTGTTCCTGGCCATTTTTATCCAGGGCTGTATTGCGGATGTTTGACGCAGTAAATCCCGGGCAGGCAGTCATCACATGCACACCGGTTTTTAAGTTTTCCACCCTAAGGGCATCCAAAAAGCCATTCATTGCAAATTTTGATGCAGAATAGCCCGTGCGTCCGGGTAAGCCTTTATATCCTGCTATTGATGATACCCCAATTATGCTGCCTTGCGTTTTTAATATATGCGGTAGGGCATATTTGGTGCAATAAACAGCGCCCCAAAAGTTTACATCCATTACCGATTTTAAAACTTTAACGCTTGAATCGTTAAAAAGCGCCCGCATGGATATGCCTGCGTTATTAATTAGTATATCAATATGGTCGAATGTTACCAGGGCTTGTTTTATTAGTGAATCGCAGTCCGCTTCTATAGTTACATCGCATTGCACTGCTACGGCCTTTACCTTGTATTGCTGTTCAATTTGCTGTGTAATGGTACATAAATTAACAAAATGCCGCGCGCCCAGTACCAGGTTTGCGCCACGTTTGGCAAATTCAATAGCGAGTGATTTACCGATGCCCGATGAAGCGCCGGTTATGATGACAACTTTGTTAGAGAGATTCATGAATTGAAGATGTTAATGGCTGACATCAATAGTCTTTATAATGCTTTTAATTATTTTGTCGTCGATGGAGTCGAACTCGCCTTTGTCGTAAATGGTCAATAAATAAATCTCCCGGTTTTCATTTACAAGATAAGTTATAACCCGGGCGCCACCACTTTTGCCAGTTCCTTTGCTTTTTATTGCAATCCTGATTTTGTAGGTGCTATTGCCTAACGATTTGCCGATAGCCGGTTCGTTTGACAAACTGATACCGAGTTCGAAAAGTTCAGTTTTAAGAGAAGGATATTTTTTAATAAGTCTTTTAGCTTCCTTTTTAAATCTTTCTGTAGGGATAACGCTAAAGTTCATTTAGGAAATCAGTTAAAGTTTGCTTTTTTTCCGAAGAGTTTTTCAACAACACTACTTCTTTGAATGCTTCTGTTAAATCTGATTTAATTTTTAGTGTCTGCTCGTACTTTTTGAGCCTGGTCAAAACCTTTTCCCAGTCGCTTAATGATAATTGAACGGCCTTTGGTTTGCCGTGTACATCACTCAAATATTGAAGTGCTAATTTCATGTACCAAATTTAAGAATTTTATTTTTTATGGTACAATCGCAAATTGTCCTTTAAATTTGTTAGTCCCGATGGATATTAACCCTCATAACCAGACGCCACCATCTGCGGCATGCCTTTTACCTTAATATCAGGCACTTTTACCAGGTATTTAAAGGCGAAGATGAACATGGAGCCGTAAAAATACTTAATGTACTCCCAACTAAATGACGCTTGTTTCTCGCTCTCGAAGTTGATGATGTATGTTTTTGGATAATAATAGTTTTTATAGCCTGCAAGGCGTAACCTGTACGATAAATCAATATTGGCCCCGAACATAAAAAAGCGCTCGTCAAATAAACCAACCTCGTTTAGGGCCGACTTGCGCAGCATCATACATGCGCCGTTTAAAATATCAATCTCAGCCTCGCGGAACTCTTCAACCCAGTCTTTACGGTTGCGGTCATAAAGCCTTGTTTTTGAAAGGTGTTTGGCAAAGCCAATAAGTTTTAAGAATGTGCCCCAGATCGGGCTAAGGCCGTGGATAGATTCGGGTAAAAAACGCCCTTGCGGGCTAAGCATCCTGATGCTCATACCACCGGCATCTGCATGGCTATCCATAA
>JBDUDE010000746.1:0-4415 GCA_040003105.1 Mucilaginibacter sp.
GGATTACCACTGTACATGCCGCTAAAAGTAGCACCGTGATTGTAAGAAAAGTTATAAGCCGGCGCATAAATACTCCTAAATAATTTAGGTGACCACGGAAATTTAGTTTGTATTTGTGATTAACCTTGGCTCATCATGCGCAATCATTTTCTCTCTTTCCCTTTCCGGAATAGGAACCGATTTATTTCGCGTGTAATCGTAGCTGATACAAACCGTTTTACCTGTAGTGCAAATTTCTTCACCATTTGGCGTTACGCGTACCAGCAGGTGCATCATATCAAAACTGCTGTTGCCGATACGGGTGGTACGAACGTAACAGTAAATTTCATCTTCCAATGTAATTGGCTTCAGATAATTAACCTCCGAACGGCCGACAATAACGCCGTCTTTACGTAAATTCCAGTCGGTAATTTCCTTCCAATATGCAAAACGGGCGACTTCAAAATAGGTAAGGTATATATAGCATTGTTTACATGACCCACCGCATCGATATCTGAAAAACGGATGGCTATGGGCGTTCTAAACTTATAATCGGATATTTTTTCACTCATAAAATGTCATTTTGTCTGTAGGTATTCAACTTTAGCAGACATTATGTCTGTTTGTGCAGTGTTTTTCGCCTTGGTACAACAGTTGACTAACCTTCAGCAAATATATTAAAAGAAAAACTTAGGAGATTATAATCATGACATTAGTAAAATTTGCAAACGGACAAAAAAACCACGGCGTTAATCCATTTTTTAGCGACGTATTTGATTCAATTTTAAACGACTCGTTTTTAAGCGACAAATTATCAAGCCGTGTTCCTGCGGTTAACATTGCAGAAACTGAAAACGAATTTCAAATTGACTTGGCCGCCCCAGGCTTAAAGAAAGAAGATTTTAAAATCAGCCTCGACAAAAACGTATTAAGCGTATCGGCCGATAAAAAGGTTGAAAACATTGAAGAAGGTAAAAAATTCAGCAAGCGTGAATACAGCTACAATTCATTCACCCGCTCATTTACCTTACCCGAAACTGCCGATGCTGCCAAAATTGAAGCAGAATATGTTGACGGTATTTTAAAACTGAATGTAGCCAAGAAAGAAGAAGCTAAAGTTCAGTCACGCGAAATAGCTGTGAAATAATTTAGTCCGGAAAGTCGGCAAAGACCGAAAAGTCCGGAAGACGAAATTTCTGGAAGATGGAGAGTTTGAAAGAACTAAAATGGATATGTGAGTTGAATTATGTTCATAGTAGGACTTTCCTAAGCCGGGAATTAATATAAAAAGAGTGTTTTCATAATAGTTGGTTTAGTTTGATAAAGGCCGTTTCCGAAAGGGAACGGTCTTTTTTTGAGGTGGATTACACCGATTTTTTTTTGATTACACCGATTCTGTGTCAACTGACCCTACCTAATCATTTTTTCAAAATCGGTGAAATCTTCTCCAATCGGTGAAATCCAAAAAACTAGTCCCGCATATTAATATACTGTAGCGGCTGCCCAAAGTCATCTTTACGGCAAAGGGCTATAACGGCTTGCAAGTCATCAATCTTTTTAGCCTGCACGCGCACCTGGTCATCCATAATTGAGGCTTGCACCTTAAGGCCGCTGTCTTTTATCTTTTTAACAATCTTTTTTGCCGCTTCCTTATCAAGGCCTTCCTTAATTTTTATTTCTTTACGTATCATGTTGCCCGAAGCAGATTGTACATTGCCATCTAAATCCAATGCTTTAGGGTCAAGGTTTTGCTTGACCATGCGACTGATAATAGAATCGCTGATAGCCTTCAAGCGCATATCATTTTCGGTAACCACGGTTATAACGTTGGTCTTTTTATCAAGGTCGATAGTGCTTTTTGAATCGTTAAAATCATAACGATTTAAAATCTCCTTTTTTGCGATGTTAATGGCATTATCAAGCGTTTGGCCATCTATTTTGCTTACAATATCAAAGGTTGGCATAATTGAAGGTAAATTTGGTTTTAGCAAATGTAGGTAATTTTAGTCCATAGTCCATAGTCCATGGACCATAGACCATGGCAAAAGAAAAGTAATCCATGGCTATCGTCCTCACATTGCAACGGAATGACAGGCAATCTATGAACTATCGTCTATGGTCTATGGTCTTCCACACATGAACTAAATAATAAAAACACATTAACATACCAATGAGTTAATATTAAGTTAACATTTAAATAAGCAGATTTGTAACCAAGGCCGGGGCCGCTCTCTTTTTATATGGATATTAAACACATACCTTTAATTAATCGTGAAATCAGCTGGTTATACTTTAACGACCGCGTGCTGCAGGAAGCTGCCGACCCTTCTGTTCCGCTGATTGACCGGATAAAGTTTCTCGCTATCTTTTCATCAAACCTTGATGAATTTTACCGCGTAAGGGTAGCAACGCTAAGCCGTTTGGCTAACCTGAACGAAAAGGCCAAGGAAATTTTGGGCTATAACCCCAAAAAGGTTTTAAACCAAATAAAAAACATCGTGGTTAGGCAGGAGCGCAAGTTTAACAACCTGTACGAAAATATTATTGTAAAGCAGCTTGCCGAAGAAAAGATATTTATTTTAAATGATAAACAGCTCAATGTAAGCAGGGGAGAGTTTGTGAAGCGCTACTTTAGGGAAACACTATTGGCTACCCTCGTACCCATAATGCTTGATGAAAGCCTGCCGCTGCCCGAACTGCGCGACCGTGCCATTTACTTTTTTGTGAAGCTTACCAAAAATAAAAAGTCGAGGCTGGCGCTGATTGAGTTCCCGGATACATTGTCGCGCTTTATAGTACTGCCCGAGACTAATAACCTTAAATTTATTATTCTGCTGGATGATATCATCAGGTATAGCCTGGAAGATATTTTCTTCATTTTTGAACATGACTCTGTTGAAGCCTATTCCATCCAGCTTACACGCGATGCAGAGCTTGATTTGGATAAAGAAGTAAGCGAAAAGTTTATCGATTCGCTTTCAAAAAGCCTGCAAAAACGCAAAAAAGGCAAGCCCATGCGTTTGTTGTATGATTCGGAAATGCCGCTTGATATGCTGAAATACCTGGTAAACAAGATGGGGCTTAGCGGTGAAAGCCTTATTCCCGGTAACAGGTATCATAATTTTAAAAATTTCATCGCTTTCCCAAATGTGGGCCGGCATGAACTTGAATATGAAAAAACTATTGCTTTGCCCGTTGACGGCCTGTCGTTTGGCAAAAGCCTGATGGGGATGATTGCCAAAAAGGACTACATGATAAGCACCCCTTATCAATCATACGATTACGTAATCCACTTTTTGCGCGAGGCAGCTATCGACCCAAAGGTAAAAGAGATAAGCATCGCCGTTTACCGCCTTGCAGAAAACTCGCGGATAATGCACGCTTTAATGAGTGCTGCCAAAAACGGTAAAAAAGTTACCTGCCTGGTTGAACTTAGGGCCCGGTTTGACGAACAAAATAATATCGGATGGAGCCGCAGGCTGGAAGAAGAGGGAGTAACTGTGCTTTACGGCATTGAGGGATACAAAGTACACTCTAAAATTTGCCTGGTAATGCGCCTGGAAAAGGAGAAGCCTGCATATTACGCTTGCCTGTCAACCGGTAACTTTAACGAGAAAACTGCCCGCATGTATGCCGACCACACGCTGCTTACTGCCAATAAAAAAATAACCGCCGACCTGGTAAATATTTTTAAAGCACTTGGTAGAGGCGTATTGCCCAAAGGCCTGAAAAGCCTTATCGTATCGCCTATAGATGCCCGCCCGGCAATTTATAAGTTGATTGATAACGAGATGAAGAACGCGAAGGCAGGCAAAAAAGCGTACATGATATTAAAAATGAACAGCCTTGCCGATGAACAACTTATAGCCAAGCTTTACCAGGCCAACAACGCCGGGGTTAAAATAACGCTGATTATAAGGGGGATGTGCTGCCTGATTGCCGGGATGAAAGGCTATAGCGAAAACATAGAGGTGTTGAGCATCGTGGACAAATACCTTGAACATGCCCGCGTACATATTTATTGCAATGGCGGCAATGAGTTGATTTACTTAACATCTGCCGATTTTATGACGCGCAATATCGACACCCGCGTTGAAGTTGGCTTCCCGATATACGACGAGGAGTTGAAGAAAGAGGTGCGCGATATTATTGATTTGCAGCTGGAGGATAACACCAAATCGCGCGAGATAAATAGCCATAATACCAACAAATACCACAAAACGAAGTCGGACTTGCCACAACGGGCGCAGGTCGACATTTATAATTATTTGAAATATAAAGTACAGTAAAATTGAGATACGCCGCTATAGATATAGGTTCCAACGCAGTCAGGCTGCTGATTGCTGATATAATTGAAAACAATGGTTCTGTTTCCTTCAAAAAAAACACGCTTATCCGGGTGCCGTTACGGCTGGGTGATGATGCCTTTTTAGACC
>JBDUDE010000714.1:0-4410 GCA_040003105.1 Mucilaginibacter sp.
TCCATGACCACAAACACTAATTATTTACTGCAGTAATTATAAATTTGTAATCTAATAACGTTGATATGTTATAACAGGAATGCAAATGACCAGGTTTTTAAACGGCGATACCCCCTTACAGCCATATTTCACCAATAGTTGGAAAGAACAGCCGCAGAGTTAGGATTATTTTATATCTTAAAGCCGTCCTTTTCTGCTGCGCCG
Source organism: Mucilaginibacter sp. (assembly GCA_040003105.1). Classification (GTDB taxonomy): domain Bacteria; phylum Bacteroidota; class Bacteroidia; order Sphingobacteriales; family Sphingobacteriaceae; genus Mucilaginibacter. The sequence goes on from JBDUDE010000714.1 coordinate 205, forward strand.
GCGTCCCCTGTTACCGGGCTGCAACAACCGGGACAACCAAATTATAATTAAACAAGTACAGTCATATATGTCCATGCTTAATACCCAAACCTACAGCGTTATAACCGGCAGCGGCAGCTATTTACCCGCCCGTGTTATCAGCAATGCAGACTTTTTAAACAACACTTTTTACGACGAAAGCGGCAACCAACTCGGGCGGCCCACCGAAGAAATCGTCCGTAAGTTTAGCGAAATTACGGGCATTTATGAAAGGCGTTATGTTACCGACGACCTCGTTGCTTCAGATATCGCCTTCTTTGCTGCCGCGGATGCCATCAGTGATGCCGGGACAGACCCCGAGCAACTGGACTACATTATTTTCGCCCATAACTTTGGCGACATCCGTGAAGATAACCCAAGGAGTGAATTTGTTCCCACCCTGGCCTCGCGTGTTAAATACCGGCTGGGTATTAAAAACCCTGCAACAATTTGCTATGATTTACCCTTTGGCTGCGCGGGCTGGCTGCAGGGCGTTATCCAGGCAGATCTGTATATCCGCACCGGCGTCGCCAAAAAAGTGCTGATAGTAGGCGCCGAAACCCTTTCGCGCATTTGCGACCCACACGACCGCGACAGTATGCTTTATGCCGATGGCGCCGGGGCCATAATCCTGGAAGCCCGGGAGAGTGACACGCCAATTGGCATCCTCTCCACCAACTGCCATACCTACACTGCCGAACAAGCCTACGTTTTAAGAATGGGCAAATCCAACCATCCCGATCACCCCGACCCCGACCGGCTGTTTTTGAAGATGCAGGGCCGGGCGCTTTATGAACACGCGCTTAAAGTAGTGCCCCTGGTAACAAAAGAAAGCATGGACAAAGCAGGCCTCCAGGTTAATGACATGGATATGCTGCTGATACACCAGGCCAACAAAAAAATGGATGAGGCAATGATGAGGCGTTTATACGAAGCCTTCGGCGCACCCCAGCCAACCAAAAATGTAATGCCGCTTACGGTATCATGGCTGGGCAATAGCTCCGTAGCAACCCTGCCAACGCTTTATAACCTGGTCGAAAAAGGCCAGATGCCCGGATACAGCTTCCACCCCGGCAATAACCTTGTATTTGCTTCGGTAGGCGCCGGGGTAAATGTAAATGCGGTGGTGTATCGGATACCGGGCAGTCCTGTCATTTAGCTTAAGCTTCTCCGCCATTTTACGGCTTGCCGTACAGAGGGCAGGTCGAGCGAATCCGCTGGCCAGCGCACGGGTGAGTTCTCTGCATTTGCGTTCACGCCAATGCATTAACGCAAACGCACAAGGTGACAAGGGCGCGACAAAACCAGCAAAACGGGGAAAGCGTTCCATTTTTGCAAATGCGGAACACCTGAAACGTTATGAAACACGGTTATTTTAAGTAAGTTAACTTTACATCACTATTATTAATGCCGGTCCATTCCCGCCTTTGTTGGTGTTGTCGCCAACAAAACCAATTGCGTTTGATGTACAATAAGCCGCCGGACATACGCAGGCTTTTTGTAAATCACAATATTCATCCTGCTTGTTGGTGACAACACCATGGGTGTTCGGAAGATTCATTTTGTCATTCTGAGCGATAGCGAAGAATCTTCTACGTGCGACATTAACGCAAATAAGTATAGCGGAGACCTGTCAATTGCATAAGATTCTTCACTTCGTTCAGAATGACAAACGTGACTTTTGGCAATCTTCCGAACACCAATGGTGTCGTCACCAACAGGGGTAAACAGCCCCCGTTCCCCTACTTCAAATTCTCCTTAAAAAAATCAGTCGTCCTGCCCCAGGCCAATTCCGCAGCGGCTTTATCATACCGCGGCGTAGTATCGTTATGGAAGCCGTGGTTTACGTTTTCGTAAATAAACGCCTGGTATTTTTTACCATTTGCTTTTAAAGCGGCCTCGTAGGCGGGCCATCCGCCGGTAATGCGGGCATCCAGCGATGCATAGTGCAGCATCAGCGGCGCTTTAATTTTAGGCACATCCTCCGCTGCCGGCTGACTGCCGTAAAAAGGCACAGCAGCAGCCAGGTCCGGCACGCGCACGGCCATCATATTGGCTATACCTCCGCCAAAACAGAACCCCACTACCCCTACTTTGCCGTTGCAATCCTTGTGATTTTTCAGGTATTCAAATGCCGCTATAAAATCCTCCTGCATTTCTTTGGGGTCGCGTTTACTTTGCAGTTCGCGGCCCGCGTCGTCAGTACCCGGGTAGCCGCCCAGTGGCGTGAGTGCATCCGGCGCAAGCGAAATAAACCCGGCCAGCGCAGCCCTGCGGCCCACATCTTCAATGTATGGGTTTAATCCCCGGTTTTCGTGCACTACAATGATACCGCCAAGCTTACCTTTGGCGTCCTTCGGCTTTGATAGTAAGCCTTTGATATTCCCACCACCTTTTGGTGATGCATAAGTAATATACCCCGAATCCAGCCGCGGGTCCTCCGCCTTTATTTGTATATTATTCTTGTAATCCGGCATCAGGAAACTCATTATGGCCGGCACGGTTAAGCCGCCGACCGCATAAAGCGATAGCTTCTGCACAAAGTCGCGCCGGTCCAGCCGGCTGTGGGCATAGTCGTCATACAGGTCGAACACTTCCTGTTTGATGTCTTCTTTTTTTATCTGGCTCATAAGTGGATGGTTTTATTCAAATATAAATGATTTAGGGGAAAGGTTTGTGAGGGAATGGTAAAAGTGGTGTTACGTTTAAGGGGCTATGGAGTCTATAGGTATTCGCGAGATTGAAGAAAGCGTTGACAATGTGCGGTTCCACCCTTGTCCGCACAACTCCTTCAGACAGAGCTATCCGTGTGGACACATCTAAAATCAGCGATTTTATGGCCCATCGGGCCTACCGCTTTGTAGCACAACAAGTAAACCTTTTCTCTTGCCACGTAGTGGTTACCCTTAACCCGCGTTTGGCTGAGGCAAGTACAATGTTTGTTGTTTGCCTGAGCGCCAATTGAACCGGAACCCGGCTGATGGGGGGGGTTGACAGGGTTGACACATTTTAAGTGATTTTTTAATTTATTTCATTGATAATCAATGACTTAATTAAAAAACACGACAAAATCGTGTAAATGCTAAAATTATTAGTTTTTCTGTAAAATATTCTTTATTTTTACAGAAAAAAGAATGTCATGGAAACAGAAACTGCTTTAGCAAATTTTGCGGCGTTGGAGGATAAGGTTATCCGCCTGTTCGCTTTACAAAAAATCACATTAAAAGATATTGAAGATTTTTCCGGACCTGAACGGGATTTTTTTTCGGCGGCTATCACGGAAAGGCTGCAGTATCTCAAGGGAACAGAACGGGATGACTTTATGGAAAAAATAAAACCGGTTCTTCCTGAAAAAATGAATGACCTGATTTGGGAACATAACCACTTTGTAATTGGCAGGGCAATTACAAAACTGATGAGCCAATATGGCGCCATGCCCCCTAAAACGTTAATAGCCGAAGAGACCGGCCTTAGCCGCTATACGGTTACCAAACATCTTGCAAATTACAAATTACACCCTGAACACCAGGCAGAAATGGAGCAATTTAAATACCTGGCCCCAAAGATACTTTCAGGCGTATGCACGGCCGCCAACAACGGCGATATTAAAGCCGCCAGGCTTTATTTTGAAATGGTTGGTGCATTGAATAAACAGCAACCCAACACGGTTGTAAACAAGCAAAACAACTATATCCAAATTAACAATACCATATTAAGCCAGGAAAAATTGCAGCAATTGAGTGCGGAGCAGTTGAATTTGATTGAGCGTATTGTTATGGAGAAGGTAATATAATGGGTTTGGTAAGCTGTCTGTTACCCGCCCGTTCATAACCCTGGGTTGGATCAAATTGAGTACCAGGCGGCACGTGGATAGGCGGATAACCGAATACCTTGTGTAACAAAAGTGATAGCGAGCTTTTTTAAAGCAATACAACTTGCTAATAATAAATACATAAGGTATTTTCACATCATCTAAGGGTACGGAAAAAACTGCGCTACTACATGATAAGGAACTACCTAAAAATTGCTGCACGAAACCTGCAACGCAACAAGCTTTATTCACTCATTAATATTGCCGGGCTTACAATAGGCCTTACTGCTTGCTTATTAGTTGCAACCGTAGTCGTGAACGATCTGTCATATGATCGCTGGTGGAAAAACGCGGACCATATCTACCGGATAGTCGGC
>JBDUDE010000630.1:0-4401 GCA_040003105.1 Mucilaginibacter sp.
TAACACAGGCGACAATAACCACGAAGAAGCGGGTTATGATAACCTCGATATTTTTATCAACGGTTTGTTGTCGTTCCACTCTATTCCCGGGCAAACCAGGGACTTGGAGCCTGAAATGGTGTTTTACCAAAAAACGCCGGCAAGGATAATTTTTGATTTGGTGGAGAAGGCTTACGTTACCAGGGACGACGTTTTTTTCGACCTGGGTTCCGGCCTGGGCCAGCAAGCCATACTGGTAAACCTGATGACCGGCGCAAAGGCAAAGGGCGTGGAATTTGAACCTGCATTTTGCAATTATGCGAACGACTGCGCGACGCAACTCAACTTACCCGGCGTGACTTTTATAAATACAGATGCGCGGCAAGCAGATTATAGCGACGGCACGGTGTTTTTTATGTACACCCCGTTTAGAGGCGAAATTTTGCAGGATGTTTTAGCGCTGCTAAGGAAAGAATCGCTAACGAGAAAAATTAAAATTATCACTTATGGGCCATGCACTGCCCAGGTGGCTTTACATAGCTGGCTGGATTTTACAATCAGCAATAACGGTAATATTTATAAACCGGCCGTTTTTACCAGCATTTAGAGCGGGGTTATCCCTATCCCGGGCGAAATATTTGCCGGAGTTAACGCAGGCACTTGCTAATTAACTGTTGGCTTAAATTGCGAATCGTTTTAATTAATTTTATAATAAGAGAGCCAACTTATTAAAAAATATCAATAACTTCCATTCGTGTTATTATTACACGTAACCCTCTCTAATTAATTTAAACATGCAAAATAAAGCGATAAACGTTTTGTTGATAGATGATGACGACCTGAATAATTTAATATCGGCAAAATATATCAAAAAATACTTTGCAAACTCAAACATCACTGCATGTTTAAACGGTAAGATAGCTATTGACCTCATCACCGAAAAAAAAGCTACACAGCCATCATTCGTTTACGATTATATTTTGCTCGACCTGCATATGCCGGTAATGAATGGTTGGGAGTTTTTAGAAAACTACACTTACTTAAGCATGACGGGAAAGGAAAAATGCGAAGTGTTCTTGCTTACGTCATCGGTGCACGATGAGGATAAGGTGCGGGCAAGCAACTATCCCTTTATAAAAGATTATATTATTAAGCCATTATTTTCGGATAAAATCTGCAGGATCTTTAATTTGGTGGAGTAAAAGCAGGCAATTATTTATTGTTGGTGCTATCTCTTTGCTTTTGCCTTTTGTATTTATTAGCTATTAATCGCAGGCAGCTTGTTCTGGCCTTTTCGATAAACTTTTTTAACGAATCTTGATTTGCCTTGCCTAAACCGGTTGGAAAATGCGTTTCAACCTTAAATGCCAGGCAATCAATATATTCAGTCTTAGCTGCGGCAGGTAAAAGCTTTATTTCGGGGTAGGAGTAAAATTGCAGCTTTAGTTGCTGCACAACCTCGGGCTGCCATATATTTATGTTTTTGGTCAGGGCCGCCGAACATTCCGCACCTATCCGCATTATGGCAATTTTTGTGCTGTAGTTCATTTCGCCGGCGTTCATGCTCGAAAGGCCTTTTGGAAACAACACTTTAATTTTTTCTACACAACAATCTGCATAAGCTGATTTTGAGCTATCGTCGGCAGCAATATTTGCGGCCTGGGTATAAAACACCTCGCGCATTTGCGACTCCAGCGCCGGTGTCCAGGTATGGTCATATTGGTATTGTTTAATTTGCCGGTCGTGGCATTTACTTAGTGCGATTAGCACCGAAACTACTGTAAAACATAGGGCGATAACGGTTCGGGCGGGGATGTTATTCATATAAAAAATCGATAATGCTATTTAGGTAGGCTTATACGTGCCCGGCAATACAATGGTTGATTATATTTAACTTGCGAAATAGTTAAAGGGATATGTATTTCTTTTTCCCCGCCGGTTGGCAAGCCGAAACGGTCCAAGCCTTGTATTGCCAATATTTTTTAAACCAATGGAACCTCCACGATTAATTCATGATGACCTTCGGGGCCTATTTTACCCTGAATGCCCTGCGTACCTTTCTCTGCTGATTTCGCCACGCCATTTACAGTGCAGTTGAAAAAAACATTGTAATCTCCCGGAGCGCCCGAAAAACGGTAAACAGCCCTGAGCACCTCGCCATCAATGTTCTGCTGATATGAAACGCCTGTTGTTACAGGGACGGGGGTGTCATTAATGGTTACATCCAGGTACCTGAAATTTCCGGTAACTGTTGAGTTGAAAACAACCAGCGGAAATGTTTTCGGGTCCTTAACCGGTGGTGATGTGATGCCTTTTAACAAGCCCCAACGGGCAAATTCCTGTTTCATGGTACTAAGGATGGCTTTGGTAAGCAGGCCGCGTAAAAGAATAAAGGTTCCAATCCCCAGGAAAAATTTAGCAACGGGTTTGTAGTCCGTTACATTCATTATAACTTTTTGAATGCGCTGTTTAAGTGCATCACTATATTGTTCAATGTCGTCCCAGTTTTGAACGGGCCATTGTTTGTTGCCGCCACTAAAGTTTATGTCCGGCATCTTGATTTCCCCGTTTCCTACAGGTATAATTTGAATGTTGCCGTCTTTTGCCGTGAATGATGTTAAATCAACGCCTTTGTAGCCTTCTGCAAAAATAGGGTTAGCCTCCAGTGCTTCCGCCGGGATGGTAAAATATTGCTGCAGGAAAACCTGGCAATTATACCTGCCCAGGAAAAAATCGTGCACACGAAACTCTTTGTTCAAAAAACCGCCGAAGCCGCCCAGCGCGCCGCAGGCAATTGCCCGCTCGCCTTGTATCGTTTTTTTGTCGGGAGTGCCCCGGTTAACTGTGCGCGAGGGGTCTACCAGGTATTGCCCGGCGCAATCAGGGTTCATGGCATCCTTAATTTGCGAAGCTTTGGCACGCATCTGGCTAATCATAGCCGAAAGCGTAAGGCCAACAACGTGCAGCAATTTATCGCTAAGGGTTATGGCTTTAGGTTTTGTGCTTGGGAAAGGGGCAATCATCAAAACGGTAGACTTAAACCTATCATAGCTTTCGTAGTCGTGTTGGTCAGGTTGGTCGGTAATGTCTGCTAACAGCTCACGTACTTTATCAAAAGGCTCGTTGTTTATCATTCCCCCATCTACATTCAGACTGTTATATGGGTTGCGTTCCGTTTGGATAGCCTCACGTGTTTTCTTATCATATAAAGGATTGTTGTTAACCGTTTTTTCTGTCCTGCTCACTATCCGCGGGCGAAGGCCAACCGGGAAGGCCCCTGTTGCCATAGCTGCATCCATAGCGGCCCGGGTGTTTTCGCCCGATTTGATATTGAGCGGCATCCAGCCATCGCCGGTTGGCTGCTCTCCCGGCCTCAGCAATTCAAAGCAAGCGTAGTCATTATGCAGCTGCATATAATAAGGATGGCGTGTACCCGGTGCATCCGATTTGAACGTTATATCATAAGTAAAGCCTTCGAGGTTGCTTAATGTGGTAAACAATTTGAGTTTCCCGGGAAAGAAGCCCGGCATTTCCTGCCAGTTGACAGTCCCGGCAGGCCTGATGGCCCGCTGTGCCACTTCATCTATAAACTGGCAGTTAAGCGCCGAAACAACCTCGTGGTCAATATCATCAGTAGCTAACATTTTACTGAACATATCGCGGGCAGTTAAATCAACCCACGAATGGTAGAGGATATTTTCGGGGCGTTTATCATACGGGTTATCAGACGGCGCGGTTATCGGGGTAATGCCCTGCTGCAGGGCAGCTGCGGTAATAATAGCCGTCATACCGCCGGCCGAGGCGCCACCCATAACCGGGATCTCAATCTTGTGCGAGGGAAAGCCATTTTGTCCGCGCGTTTTTTCGTACGCAGCCAGCGCCTCCAGCAGGTAGTCCATAACACCTGCGGTGTAGGCGCCGGCCGAAACAGCGCCGGCCATACAAATACCAAGCTGGAAAGCGGGATTGGGAGTGGGATTATCCGTCATATTCTTTAATTAAGAAACAAGGTGATCACTAAAGATTTAAAGGCTAATAATAAAAATAACAGGAGACATTTACCCGCGTAAAAACACGGTATTTGCTTGAGTATTTTCACTTGATTTTATGATTGGAACCAACCCGCCGGCCTGCAATAACCGGGATAGCATTAATGATGCCTGCTCAAAACCAGTAGGAATATTTATAATAAAACTAATTTACGTGTTAAAACGTTATTGTATAATAAATACACATAGCAATGGAAGATAATATTATACCCATTAACCAAAACCATCACTATATTGACATAACTGAATATTATGAAATAGAATATTGGGCTAGCAGGTTTAACGTTCGGCCCGAACAAATAAGGGCGGCGGTACAGGCTGTTGGTAGTTCAATAGCGTCTGTCGAGCATTATTTGAACAAGAAGGCGTCGTA
>JBDUDE010000812.1:0-14890 GCA_040003105.1 Mucilaginibacter sp.
ATGAAATTACTAACATTGCCCGTTAAACTTGCGAAGTTTTAATTACTTCGCAAGTTTTTTTTCCTCATCTGTTTCATGAAATTCATCAGCTAACATCCGCGATTATTTTTTATGCGGCCCTGTTTTCAATACCCATTCCGCCACTTTTCTTCCCACATCCTGCGCAGAACTATTTTCAAACGCATAATGTATACCGCCATATACCCGGCTGTACCCGTTCTCAAATTCAACTGCGCTTAACGATTCAACTGTCCGGGCCGGCTCACCTTCGGTGGTGGTGTGCAACTCCAAATGATTTTTATCACCGAAGAATTTCTTCAATACTTCGTAGCCTGCGGTAACGGTTGCACTGTGGCCGCTGGGATAACTTGGGTGTGCAGGTGTATTAATTAATGGCGCCCATTTGGTGTATGCTTTTACCGAGCCATCTTCTTCGGCATTTAAGGCGGTTACAGGCCGCCAGGCAACGTATTTGTATTTGCCACCCCAAATTTCAATACGGGCATCAGCTTCGGCAATATCAACCAAAGCAAAAATCAGGGCATTTTGCTCCAGTGTGGTACCATGGCTTATGGCCAGTTGGCGTGCGCCTTCATTTACGGTAAGCTCAGCATCCTGCTTGTAAAACTGGGCGATGTGGGTTTGGTCCCCGGTGCGTTTGGTGCTTTTTATTTCGCCAAGCTCGTTAACTTCGCCCAGCGCCTTTTTATATTCGTCGCTGCCTAAGGCAGGCGGCGGCACCGGAAAGAACTGCCTGCCGTCTTTTAGCAAAAATGGCTTCACGTTCCCCCATTCCACATCAATGCCCGGCGCAAATTTCCCGGGAGTCGGCCTGTAGGCCCCAACGCCGGGTTTATCTATGCCAGCATAAGTAGTAAGCGGGCTCGAACCATCATTATCGCGCAGCGCGATAATATCGGCTGCTGCTGCAGCGCCAACGTCTCTGCCCGTATTAACTGGCCCGTCAGTTATTCCCTTCAGACTTGTATCTAAGGCAGAATCAAGGGAACCTTTTTGTGCCGGGAAATAATTTACCAATACATCATGCGCCGCCTGTACCGCAGCTGCCTCCGCCGATGCCGGTCCCGCCGGTGCCTTATTATAATGATAGTGCGTACCAAAATGTTTAATAGCATTCACGGCATCGTATACCGCTATCGCTTCAATGGCCTCGGTACGGGTACCCAGGTTACTGTTTTGTTTGCCAATTTTAGTGGCATTAACGGTAATAAGGTTCCATTGAACTATAACATCTGTTTTTTGCTGGGCGACGCTTCTATTCGCAGCTAATATACCCACGCCCACTACTGTAATAAAAAGTAAATTCCTGTTCATGATAAGTTAAAATATGAGCAAATATAACAAACTATATAATATCTATATATTTAGTAGAATTATTTATAATTTGCCAACATGTGATTAACCTTTTACAAATTTTCACCAGCTCTATTTTAGTTTTTTACTGACCGTTATAAAGGTGCCGAGCTGTGGCCCCGGCAACGGGGCTTTCTGAATACCGGGAGCAAAATACTGACTTACAAATCCGTCGAGGTATAGTGCATCTTTACAATCCAGCTTTTCTTTAAACAATTCTGCGAGTTCATAAAAATTAACCTGGTCAATCGAGATTATAAAAACAACCTTATTTTTCCTATTCACTCCTACACCGTTCCTGATATTAATATTTTCCGAATGTTCCCTGAAATTACTGTTGATAATGCCGTTTACCAATAACATTGGACCTGATTGAGTGGCTGTGTTTACCTCCGGGTTCGTTTTAACATAATTTTCAGTGGTCAGCACCAGGGCATCGCCCTTGCGGTTAATTATGAAAACCCCGTTCGGCTTCAGCTGGTAAAAATTTCCAGTGCCATCTTGTTTAACATTTAAAGGATTGAAAGTTCTTCCATTTGAAACATACAAACCAACCGGACTAAAGTCCTTTTCGTACATTCCACCATTTGTTACAAACACAAGACTGTTGCCTTTAATGGCAGCAATCTTGTCAAAACTGTAAAGCTGTCCATTGTTTTGCACCTGGTTAAACAGTTCAATCTTGTATTGATGTGGGTCGGCTTCAAAAACAAAATAACGCTTCCCTAAAAAGGTAATTTGTTTAAACAGCCCTGTTTTATCCGGTATTTGCGTATCGGTTTGCGCATAAGACCGAATGGACATCAGACAAAGTAAGGCTACAAAAATATGTCTCACAGCTTTCATCGGTTCGCCGTTTAATTTCCCGCAAGCAGTTGCGCTTTCGCCATGCCTAATTTATCCATCTCCTCCTTCGCCAGCACCGGGAATTCTAAATCCAATCCCTTCAAAGTCTCCAGAATTACGGTTGATATCACCAGCCTGGTAAACCATTTTTTATCCGCAGGCACAACATACCAGGGAGATTTTTCAGTGGCGGTTTCCTTTATTGCCTGCTCGTAGGCGCTCATGTAATCGCTCCAGTGCTTTCGTTCCTCTACATCTGCTGCAGAAAATTTCCAGTTCTTTTTAGGGTCGTCAATACGCTCTAAAAAACGGTCTTTTTGTTCCTCTTTTGACACATGTAGGAAAAATTTAATAATTATGGTACCATTGTCCGTTAAATGCTTTTCAAAATTGCGGATGCTTTCATACCTCTGCTCCCAAAACGCTTTCTTGACTTGTTTCACATCAGTTATGCCGGGTAACTGTTCTTTAAGCAGCAGTTCGGGGTGCACTTTAGTAACCAGCACATTTTCGTAATGCGAGCGGTTGTGTATCCCAATCCTTCCGCGTTGAGGCAGGGACTTGTAATGTCTCCATAAAAAATCATGCTCATAATCTTCAGTTGATGGCTGTTTAAAACTGTACACCTCGCACCCCTGTGGGTTTAAACCCGACATGGTATGCGCAATAGCGCTATCCTTTCCCGCAGCGTCCATCGCCTGGAAAATAATCAGCAGGGATTGCCGGTTAGCCGCATAAAGCTTTATTTGCTGCACTGTTATTTCTTCTACCAGGTCTTCTAAAGCCGCTTTTGAATCGTCTTTTTTAAAACCGTCGGAATAGGCAGGGTCAAAATCATTAAGTGAAAATTTTTTGCCTGTAGTTATTTTAAATTTATTAATTATGCCACTCATAGTATCAAATTGGTAAATGCAAGTTAGCTTAAAATTTACGTGCAAAACTTACGTTGTTATTATTTGTTAAAACGGCTATGATATAGGCCCATATTTTTACATCTTTACCACATGTTCAGGCGAATTAAAAACAGGTTTCTTCGATATTTTTTAATATTCATCTATTTTGTTATCATATTTTTCTGTTCAATCGAGTTAAACTTCCTGTGGCTGTTTGGCTATTCGCCTGACATGCATGATATTAAAAACCCCAGCATGTCGCTGGCATCCGAAGTTTATTATGCGGATGGAACCTTAATCGGCCGTTATTATAAGGAAAACCGCTCACCTGTCGAGTTCAAACAAATATCTCCTAATATCATAAACGGCCTTATTGCTACCGAAGATGTAAGATTTTATCACCATAACGGCGTTGATTTCTTTTCGTTTTTTACCAGCATGCTTTCAACGGCAAAAGGCGAACGGCGCGGCGGCAGTACCATTACCCAGCAACTCGCAAAAAACTTGTTCGAAACGCGTAAAAAGAAATCGCAGGGCATTATAAGGCACATTCCGGTCATCCGTACCGTTGTTTATAAATGCAAAGAGTGGCTTACTGCCTTCAAAATCGAGCATGTTTACAGTAAGGAGGAAATCCTGACCATGTACCTGAACACCGTTCCATTTGGCAACAATACTTATGGGGTAAAAACTGCATCGTTAAAGCTGTTTAACAAAACACCCGATGCGGTAACACCGGCAGAGGCGGCTACCCTGGTCGGTATGTTAAAGGCTACGTCAACCTATAACCCAATAAATAACCCGAAACATTCGCTGGAGCGCCGGAATATTGTGTTGGGCCAGATGCTTAAATACGATTACATTAAAAAAGCGCAATACGATACCAGTGTTGATAAACCTATTAAGCTTGATTTAACCTACGTGGAAAATGAAGGACAGGGTGATTCATACCTGCGGCAGGCAGTTGCAAGGTGGCTGAAAAAATGGCTTAAGGAAAACGATTATGACCTTTACAACGATGGTTTGAAAATATATACCACAATCGACCCGCGCCTGCAGCAATATGCTGAAGAAGCCGTTGCCGAAAAAATGAGGATGCTGCAAAAGCGCTTTTATACCCTTTGGGGAAACAAAAACCCCTGGCAAGATTTAGATGGCAATGAAATAAAGGATTTTGTGTTGAAAAACGAACAGAAACTGCCCATATATGCCAAACTGCAAAAAAAATACAGCAACAATACGGCGCTAATTAACCAGTATTTTGAACAGCCAAAACACATGAAGGTGTTTACCTGGCACGGCGAAAGAGACACAACCTTTTCGACCGTTGATTCAATAAAGTATTATGCAAAGCTGTTAAATACAGGTATGATGTCGTTGGAGCCAACTACCGGCAAAATTAAGGTTTGGGTTGGCGGCATTAATTATAAGTATTTTAATTACGACCACGTAAACCAGGCGCGCAGACAGGCGGGTTCCACTTTTAAGCCTTTCGCTTATTTAACCGCACTTGATAATGGTTTTACGCCGTGCGATAAATTTACCGACAAACCTGTATCGATAAAATATACCGACGAAGGCCGCGATCAGGTTTGGGAACCCAACAATGCTGATTTTCATTTCTCGTACCAGGAGATGTCATTACGCTGGGCAATGGGCAAATCGGTTAACTCTATTACCGCACAGTTAACTGAAAAAGTTGGCTGGAACAAAATTGTTGATTATGCCCACAAGGTAGGGATTGAAAGCCCCTTAAGGGCAATTCCATCGGTATCCTTAGGTTCAAACGATGTTTCGGTATATGAAATGGTAAGGGCTTATGGCACCTTCCTTAACAGGGGCAAAAAGATTGATCCATTATTGGTTACCAAAATAACCGAGCAGGATGGCACTGTTTTAAAGGAATTTGAATTGAAGAAGGAACAAGTTATCAGCGAGGAAACCGCCTGGCTGATGTTGTACATGTTCCGCGGTGGTATGGACGAACCGGGCGGCACATCGCAGGCCTTATGGGAATACACCGGCCTTTGGAAAAAGAGCAGCAACCAGATAGGCGGAAAAACCGGCACCTCATCAAAATATGTTGATGGATGGTATATGGGCATTACCAAAGATTTGGTGACAGGCGTGTGGGTTGGCGACGATGACCGCACCGTGCACTTTACCAGTTCAGAAACAGGTGAAGGCTCGCACACGGCATTGCCGATATTTGCCCGTTTTATGGAAAAGGTTTATGCCGACCCGAAATCGGGTTATACGCCTGGTCCTTTCCCCAAGCCCTGGAGCAAAATCAGCAAGAAATATGATTGTCCGTCACCCTTGCCGGTTGTGGATTCGGCACAAACCGACAGCTTGTTCAGGCCGCCGCTGGATAGTATAAAAACTGCTCCCGAGACGACGCCTGCGGCACCTGAAAATCAGCAGCCAAAAGCAACGGACAGGTAGTTTGGGACGTAGTTCATGGTTGATGGTTCATAGTTCATGGTAGCAGCAATTTTACCGCGTCGTAAAATATTTTCGGCCATGAACTATGAACTATAAACCATCAACTTTTTCACTAATTTTAGCGCTTATTCTATTTATCGCCACAATGAATAAACATCTCCCCACACTAAAAAAATACGCCATTATATTTCTTTGCCTGTTGGGCTCGCTTTTGTTGAGCTTTAATGCCAGCGCACAGTACTTCGGGCAAAATAAGGTAAGGTATAAAAACCTGAAGTTCCAGGTTTATAAAACACCGCACTTTGAGATATACTATTATCTGAAAAACGACAGCATGCTGAAACGTTTTGCGCAGGAAAGCGAACTTTGGTATACGCTGCACCAGCAGATTTTCAGGGACACATTTAAACGTGTTAACCCAATTATACTGTATGCCGACCACCCCGATTTTCAGCAAACAACTGCGCTGGATGGCGAAATTGATGTGGGTACGGGCGGCGTTACCGAGGGCCTGAAAAACCGGATTGTAATGCCGATAATGGAAAGCAACCAAATGACGCGCCACGTAATTGGCCACGAGTTGGTGCACGCTTTCCAATACCATGCGCTGCAAACCGGCGACTCAACGAATTTTGAGAATATTGGAAATATTCCTTTATGGATGGTTGAGGGAATGGCGGAATACCTGTCGCTTGGCAAGAAAGATGCTTACACAGCTATGTGGATGCGCGATGCCTATTTAAACCATGATATACCAACCGTACGCGATCTTACCGAAACCAATAAATATTTCCCTTACCGCTACGGCGAGGCATTTTATTCGTTTATAGGTTCAACTTATGGCGATACGGTTATTGTACCGTTCTTTAAAAACGTAGCCCGTTTCGGTTTGGGCTATGGCATAAGGCGTACATTCGGCTATGACGACAAAACGCTGTCAAGCCTTTGGAAAAATGCCGTGGAAACTACCTATAAGCCTTATTTAAAAGATACGGTGCAAAAACCTGTAGGTACCCGGATAATTGACGAGCATAATTCAGGCAAAATGAACCTTGCCCCCGCCGTGAGCCCTGATGGAAAATACGTGGCGTTTTTATCTGAGAAGAGCTTGTTTTCTGTAGATCTGTTTTTGGCGGATGCAAAAACGGGGCGGGTAATCCGAAAGATAACGGGCAAGGTATCAAACACCCACATTGATGAATATAACTTTATCGAGTCAGCAGGTGCATGGTCGCCGGATAGTAAGAAGTTTGCATTCAGCGTGTTTAATAAAGGCATAAACCGTATGCTGGTAGTTGATGTAGCCTCGGGCGATATCAGTAATGATGTGGCAATGGAGAAAGCCGAGCAGTTCAGTAACTTATCGTGGTCGCCCGATGGTAAAAATATGGTGTTCCAGGGATTAGCGGAGGGCCAGGGTGATTTATACCTGTATAACTTTGATACCAAACAGGTTAGGCAACTAACCAATGATAAATACACCGATTACCAGCCGGCTTTCTCGCGCGATGGAAAAAAAATCATATTCTCGACCGACCGCAAAACTTACGACAAATCTTTATCCTATGCAATAACCTTCAGCCTTGCTGAATTGGATATTGCCAGCGGAAAGGTAACCGATATTGATGTTTTTAGCGGTGAAAATAATTTAAACCCGCAATACTCATCAGACGGATCTCAAATTTATTTCCTGTCGAACCACCAGGGTTTCCGTAACATCTTCCGTTATACACCTGCCACCGGCAAGGTTGAACAAATGACAAACCTGTTTACCGGTGTCAGCGGTATCACAGAATATTCTCCTGCCCTTAGCGTTTCGGCAAATAATGATATTGTTTACTCCTACTACAGCAAACAAAAATACGCCATTTACAATGCCAAGGCCGCCGATTTCACCCCCCAGGTTGTAGACGGCACCGCCGGCGATTTTGGTGCGGGTATACTTCCACCGGCACGTTCGGTTGGCGTCGATTTGATAAACTCAAATCTGAACAATTACTTAGCTTATCCAAAGCTGCCACTCGACTCAATTAAAACCATTCCCTACAAACCCAAGTTTAAATTGGATTACCTGGCCAATAGCGGTGTTGGGGCATCGGTGAGCCAGTTCGGAGCGGGTATATCAAGTGGTGTGCAAGGCGTTTTTAGCGATATTTTAGGCCGCAACCAAATTTACGCAGGTGTGGCGGTAAACGGCGAAATTTATGATTTTGGCGGACAATTCACCTACATTAACCAAACCGGCCGCTGGAACATTGGGGGCAGCATATCGCACATTCCGTTCCAGACAGCTAACTACAGTGTCGTACCGTCGACTTATAAACTTAGTAATGGCACCACCATTCCAACTGAAGAAGAACGGTTCGATATAATCCGAATCTTCCAGGACCAGGCATCATTGTTTACTTCATACCCAATCAGCAAAAAAACGCGCGTTGAATTCGGCACCGGGTACGCACATTATTATTACCGGGTCGACAGGTACACAACCGTATACGATACGCTCGGCAATTATATCGATTACAATAAAAATCACATATCAAACTCCGCCTATAATGCTGACCCCAATAACAACGGCATCAACCTAACGCCGTTCAGCATATTCAACGTAAATACGGCATTAGTTGGCGATAATTCATTTTTTGGCGTAGCATCTCCGCTTAATGGTTATCGCTATCGTATACAAGCTGAGTACGACTTTGGCACCTATCGTTTCTTTGCCCCTACTATTGATTTGCGTGAATACTGGCGTGTAGCCCCGGTTACTTTCGCCGCCCGTTTATATGGATACGGCCGCTTTGGACAAACAGGTAATTTGTACCAATTATATGTGGGTTACCCCTTCCTGATACGCGGCTACGAGGCACAAACCTTTTACAACGGCAATGGCAAAAAGCCCACAAATGGTTTTACTATCGACCAGTTATCCGGCAATCGCATAGCGGTAGCCAATTTTGAAATAAGGTTGCCATTTACCGGGCCCGAAAAGCTATCACAATTTAAATCGAAGATTTTATTTACCGAATTGAACGCTTTTTTCGATGCTGGCCTAGCATGGAACTCGGGTAACCAGATAAAATTCGGCTCAAGCCCCGATGCAATAGGTACCGATTCAAATGGCAATACTGTTTATAACACCAACCAGCGCGTACCGGCTTTAAGTGCGGGTATTTCACTAAGGGTAAATTTATTTGGCGCACTGGTACTGGAACCGTACCTGGCCATACCGTTTAACCGTTCAGACGTTAGTAAACCGGTATTTGGCCTTGGCTTTACGCCGGGATGGTAAGTTAGAAAAAAGACAACATTGTAAGAGCCGGGAATTAAGAGAGGACTATTGCGGTCCAATTTATTCCTGGTTCTTTACTTTTATCCCAATAGCATTTTTACGTCATCTTTATAAGTCCTGGCCCCTGATTCTTGACTCTTGATTCTAAAACTCTTGCATCTCGCCTCTTTTCTCCTACCTTTGCGGCCATGAGAAATTGGTTTGTTATTTTATTGTTTGTTCTTGGCACACATAGTTTATTCGCACAAAATACCCCTAAAAGCGATGCGCCTGTTATAGATTCGGTAAAGGCAAAATGGGGCAAAGTGAAGAATGTGAATGGTGTAGCGATGATATCATCAAACAATATTATTGAGAACATCACCCTTTCAAAAGAATACACCACACTGGTAATTGCTATTGAGGATGCCGGCCTTACCGAAACGTTTAAAAGCAAAGGACCGATTACTTTTTTTGCGCCTACCAACCAGGCTTTTGAAAAATTGCCGGCCGGCGAACTGGATACTTTATTAAAGCCCAATCATAAACTTGATTTAAATTACCTGATAACCAGCCATGCAATTGTTGGTAAGCTTAGCGTAAAAGATATTCAGCACAAAATAAACTCAAATAAAGGTGAGGCCACATTCCGCACCATAGCGGGCACCACGTTAACAGCCAGGATTGATTCAAACCGGAATATCGTTTTAATAGATGATAATGGCGGCCAAAGTATTATCAGCAAATTTGATATACAGCAAAGCAACGGAATGTTGCATATTGTAAACGCTGTTTTGGTGCCCAAAACCAAAAATATTTAAAACAGACCAACTGCTGACAAACCTGCTGTTAGAATATTTCGTAGTTTAGATTGTAAGGATATTAAAGTTAATCCGACTAAATTAAAAACTCGATAGTATGAAGAAATCAATTTTAACGCTTATTATTTTAAGCGTTTTTACAGCATTTGGCTGCCAAATGAGCAGCGGACAAATCAAAAAATACGATCCCAAACGCAAAATGAGCAAGACGCCGGCGGATTGGAAGAAAACACTTACGCCAAATGCTTACCATATAATGGTTGAAAGCGGAACTGAGCCCCCATTCCAAAACGCATACCATGATAATCATGAAAAAGGCGTTTATGTAAGCGCAGCGACAGGCGAGGTTTTATTCTCATCAGAAGATAAATTTGACAGCGGCACTGGCTGGCCGAGCTTTGTA
Organism: Mucilaginibacter sp.; assembly: GCA_040003105.1. Classification (GTDB taxonomy): domain Bacteria; phylum Bacteroidota; class Bacteroidia; order Sphingobacteriales; family Sphingobacteriaceae; genus Mucilaginibacter. Next base: position 10,051 of record JBDUDE010000812.1, read on the forward strand.
AAAGCAGTTGACCCTAAAAAGATTGAAATAGTTACCGACAATAGCGACGGCATGACACGCGACGAAGTTATTGAACGCAGCACCGGTTTGCACCTGGGCCATGTTTTCGATGATGGGCCAACCAATCGCGGCGGGAAACGGTATTGCATGAACTCGGGCGCGTTAAAATTTATTAAAAAGTAACAGCCTGCCTGTTCGAGCTGATTGAAGGGCGAAGCTGCGGCCTTACCCTCACACCGCTTTCATAATTTAATCCAATGGTCAGATCTACCCAGTCAGGGTTAACAGGTCTGATCATTTTTTCTTTTTGGGGCCTTGTATAAGTACTCACTGTTTTAAAGCGTTCCATGGCTTGCTCCTCGGTATTTATCTCTTCAAAATAAACCAAACGGTTAAGTTGTTTACTGTTATCAAAAAATAAAGTAGGCATCTGGCGATAAAATTCCAAAGTTTTCAACAGGTCGGAACATAGGCCTACATGTAAGTTATTGCGGTTTCTGTCGGTAATGATATAGATAAAGCGTTTCATATTGATAAATAAAATTTGCTGGTTAAAAAATAATTACTAATTTTATGAGCATAAAAATACTAATAATTTTAGCAAATCCAAATTTTATGTCAAATATTCCTGCAAATATTAAATTTCTTCGCAAAAAGAAGGGCCTTACACAACAGCAATTTGCTGATGAATTGGGTATAAAACGTTCGCTTGTAGGCGCTTACGAAGAGGAGCGAGCTGATCCGAAATACGATCTGCTAAAAAAAATAGCATTATTCTTTGAAGTGTCGATTGACGACTTTATTAACGACGAAATTGACGAAAAGTGGGTACCAAAGGCAAAAGGCAACCCGGCTAACCTGCGCATTTTAACAATTTCGGTCGATAAAGACGATAACGAGAATATCGAACTGGTACCAACCAAAGCAGCAGCCGGCTATTTAAACGGTTATGCCGACCGCGAATACGTTGCTGCCCTGCCAAAATTCTACCTGCCGATGCCTGCTTTTAAACAAGGCACTTACCGCGCCTTCGAGATAAAAGGCGATTCGATGTTGCCGCTGGAATCGGGCTCTATTATTATAGGCGAATACGTAGAGAATTGGAGCGACGTAAAACAAGCCGAAACCTACGTGGTAGTTTCGAAAACTGAAGGGGTTGTTTATAAACGCATCGGCAATAAATTTAAGGACAATAAAAAGCTAAAATTAGTATCCGACAACCCGGTATACGATCCGTATGAAATAGGCGGTGAAGACATCCTGGAACTTTGGAAAGCCAAAGCATATATATCAACCCACCTGCCTACTCCTACGCCGGAGCCAACACTTGAAAGCCTTACTGGTATGATGGCGCAGATGCAAAGGTCAATATCAAGTCTTAAAGGGACTAACTGATTTTCCGAAAGCAGAAGTTGAAATATTGTAATCTTATTGATACAATATTTCAACTTTTTTCATTTAAGCGATACTCAACCGCTTTATTAGGCCACAACCAACATTTCAACCTTAAAGCTTTCCAACTTTACAAGGATCCGGCACCGCAACAATTAAGTTACATGCTAACAATTAAACCTTATTGAGGTTATCTTTATCTATAGATTAATAAAAACTGAAAAACAATGAGAAAAATTATGTTAGTATGCTGTTTCCTTTTAGGAATTGCAGCAGTTAGCCGTGCACAAGGTGGCGGCCAAAGAAGGAGCCCTGAAGATCAGGCCAAAGAACTGCAAACGCAGCTCAAACTCAATGATGACCAAACGACCAAAATAACTGCTATTTTGAAAGTTCAGGCCACTAAGATGGATAGCGTTAGAACAGCTGCTAATGGTGACAGAACAGCAATGAGAACAGCAATGGGCCCAATAAGGACTGCTGCAACAGATCAAATTAAAGCTATTTTAACCCCAGACCAAGCTACAGCTTACCAAAAGATGATAGACGAACGACGCGCCCGGATGCAACAAGGCGGCGGTGGTAACTAATCGCCCGCTGAAAGTTTTTTAAATGAAAGCGCCCTGATAAACCGGGGCGCTTTCTTAATTTTGGCACAAACTTTAATTGCTTGGCATCATCAGAAGAATTCATTAGTAATAAATTGCAGCAAAGGCAGCTTGATGGGAGTTACCGTTTGCTTAAGCCTGAAAACAATTTGATTGACTTTTGTTCAAATGATTACCTGGGATTTGCACGGTCATCAGAATTGAAAGCGCTAATTGATGATGAAGTAAATAGCTTTGCAGTCGCAAAAAATGGCGCCACTGGCGCACGGCTGCTATCTGGAAATTCAAGTTATACCGAGGACGCGGAAAATTACATCGCCGGGCTGCATGGTTGCGAAGCTGGATTAATATTCAATTCAGGCTATGACGCAAACCTGGGTTTATTTTCGTCGTTACCGCAACGGGGCGATACCATTATTTTGGATGAATTGGCGCATGCTTCTATAATAGATGGTGCACGCTTAAGTTTTGCCAACAGGTACAGTTTTAAGCATAATGATTTAAGTAGCCTTGAAGACAAATTAAAGCTGGCCAAAGGCATTTGTTACGTGGGTATTGAGAGTGTGTACTCGATGGATGGCGATACCCCTCCTATTCGTGAAATCGCAGCGCTTGTTGAAAAATATAACGCCAATTTAATTATTGACGAAGCACACGCTGTCGGCCTGTATGGCTTCGGTTTGATTGATGATAATTTACAGGATAAAGTTTTTGCCCGTGTTGTAACTTTTGGCAAGGCATTGGGCTGCCATGGCGCCGTAGTGTTGGGGAGCAATTTACTACGCCAATACCTGGTAAATTTTGCCCGGTCGTTTATTTATACCACGGCGGCGCCACCGCATCAAATTGTTTCGATAAAATTTGCTTACCATTTTCTGCAACAATCCCACTCAACAATTAGTCAATTAAAAAACAACATCAAATTGTTTAAACAAACCGTAAATAATAATAGATACCGATTAATAAACAGCGATAGCGCAATACAGTGCATGGTTTTAAACAGTAATGAAACGGCTAAGGCAATTTCAACTGAATTACAAAACGCCGGGCTTGATGTGCGGCCAATCCTAAGCCCAACTGTACCTGCCGGGAGCGAAAGGATAAGGATATGCCTGCATTCCATTAATACCGAAAATGAAATTATATTATTAGCTGATACCATAAACAAATTTAACGATGCCAGATAGCGCAATATTTATTACAGGGATAGGAACAGAGATAGGAAAAACCATCGTATCGGCAGCGCTGGTTGAAAAACTCAAGTCAGATTATTGGAAACCCGTACAATCGGGCGATTTGAATAACAGCGATACCAATAAGGTAAGAAACTTAATAACCAACAAAATCTCTGTCTTTCACCCGGAGACATACGCGCTAACTCAGCCATTTTCGCCGCATAAATCTGCAGCTATCGATGGCGTCAGTATTGATAAAAACAAGTTCAGCATTCCGGTTACCGACAATAAATTAATTATTGAAGGCGCCGGCGGGCTAATGGTGCCCCTGAATACTAATTTTTTGATAATTGACCTTATTAAACAACTGGGCGTAGAAGTAATATTGGTTTCACGTAATTATTTAGGCAGTATTAACCACACGCTGCTATCGGTAGATGCTTTGAAACAGCGTAATATCCCGGTAAAAGGCATCATATTTAATGGTATTAAGGATATCTACTCAAAAGAATATATTCTTGACTATACCGGCCTCGAATGCCTTGGCCATATTCCTGAATATTCGGCGATTGATAAAAAAGCGATTATTGATGCGGGGCGCTATTTGGAGTTGTAGTTGAGTCCGAAGTCGGAAAAGTCAGTAAAGCCCGAAAGAAAAAAGTGAGTTGCCTCAGAAATCCAATGGGTTCAAATCGTTCTCTCACTTCAAATATTACTTTAACTTTGTGCCGGTAAAACGAATTAGAAACCAACTTAATCAACCAATGACCAACATTACAGTAATAGGCTCAGGGACAATGGGTAACGGCATTGCGCACACTTTTGCGCAGCATGGCTTTAAGGTCAACTTGGTTGATGTTAACCCCGATGCACTTGCAAGGGCGATACAAAACATAACCGGAAACCTTGACAGGCAAGTGAAAAAAGGTACTATTGATGAGCAATTAAAAACATCAACCTTAAACAATATAACCACCCTAACCGACCTTAAAACCGCGACAGCAAATGCCGACCTGGTAATTGAAGCCGCAACAGAAAACCGCGAAATAAAGCTGAACCTGTTTAAACAGCTAAGCGATTTCTGTAAAGAAGACGCGATACTGGCGTCAAATACATCGTCAATATCTATTACGCAGATTGCATCGGTAACTAAAAACCCGGCCAATGTAATAGGCATGCACTTTATGAACCCTGTGCCCGTAATGAAACTGGTAGAAGTTATACGTGGCTATGCTACTACAGATGAAGTAACCGCCACTATCATGGAGTTATCGCGTAAGCTGAATAAAGTACCGGTTGAGGTAAACGATTACCCGGGCTTTGTGGCAAACCGCATTTTAATGCCGATGATTAACGAGGCTATTTACACGTTATTTGAGGGCGTGGCCGGAGTTGGTGAGATCGATACGGTGATGAAATTAGGTATGGCCCACCCCATGGGGCCACTGCAACTGGCTGATTTTATTGGTTTGGACGTTTGTTTGGCGATATTGAACGTTCTACATAATGGCTTTGGTAATCCCAAATATGCACCTTGCCCGTTACTGGTTAACATGGTGACAGCGGGCCACACCGGAGTAAAATCGGGCAGCGGATTTTATAAATATACCGCCGGGAGTAAAGACTTTGTGATTGCCGAAAAATTTGTTAAAAGAGATTAGAGAC
>JBDUDE010000057.1:0-4386 GCA_040003105.1 Mucilaginibacter sp.
AAAGAATGGGTACATTTGCGCAAGTCAAATACCGAGCCTATTATCCGTATTTATTCGGAAGCAGATTCCGAAACGGTGGCTAATAACATAGCCAACAAGATAATAGCCGATATAAATGAGATTTTGAAACTGAGCTAAGTCAGTAAAGTCCGGAAGTCAGTAAAGTCCGAAAAGACGGAAAGACAGAAAATAAAGGAATAATAGTTTAATCGAATTATCGAGGGGACAAATCGCTAATTCACTAACTCACAATTCAGTAATTACCCAATGCGCGTTTATTTAGATAATGCTGCCACTACGCCGCTTGATCCTGAAGTTTTAAAAGAAATGTACAAAGTGATGGAAAATACCTATGGTAATCCATCCTCCATACATTCGCATGGCCGCGAGGCACGTACGTTGATTGAAAGATCACGCAAGACAATTGCAAATTTGCTGCACACTTCGCCTGCGGAGATATTTTTTACGTCGAGCGGTACCGAGGCCGATAATACCGCCATTAGGTGCGGAATAAACGACCATAACATTAAGCATGCTATTACCACCCGTTTGGAGCACCATGCCGTATTACACACCATGGAAGCGCTTGAAAAAGCGGGTACTATAAAATTGAGTTTTGTTGATGTAGATAGCAAAGGAAGCCTTGATTACGACCACCTGGAAACTTTGCTGAAAACTAACGACCGCAGCTTTGTATCGCTGATGCACGCGAATAACGAGATTGGTACACTATCGGACATGGAACGCGTAGGCGACCTTTGCGAAGCTTACAACGCCATTTACCACTGCGATACCGTGCAAACCATGGGTCATTACACGCACGACTTAAGCAAGCTGAAAGCACACTTTGTGGTTTGCGCAGGGCATAAGCTGCACGGCCCCAAAGGCGTTGGCTTTTTACATGTAAACCACCGCATAAAAATAAAACCTTTAATATATGGCGGCGCGCAGGAACGTAACATGCGCGGTGGTACCGAAAATATATACGGCATTGTGGGCCTTGCCAAAGCCCTGGAAATTGCTTACGCCGAAATGGAGCAGCATCAACAACATATTCAGGGCCTTAAAACCTACATGATGAACCAACTGGTTGAAAGCATTCCTGGTATTGGCTTTAATGGCGAAACCGATGCTGCCAAAAGCCTGTACACGGTATTAAATGTGCAATTTCCCGAAATGGAAATGGCCGACATGTTGTTGTTTAATCTGGACATTGCAGGCATATCCGCATCGGGTGGCAGTGCGTGCAGCTCGGGCAGCGATATCGGCTCGCATGTGCTTACTGCTATCGGTGCGAGCCCGTCAAGGCCATCTGTAAGGTTCTCATTCTCAAAATACAGCACTAAAGAAGAAGTTGATTTTACCTTAGGTAAGGTTCGCGAGCTGTGTTTGGTTAGTGCCTGATTTTTCCGCTGATTTTTCGTTCAGGGTATTTTTTTTGTTGATTTATAAAGCAAGATGGCATAATTGTTGATTTATTTAATTACAAATTAACACTACCATGAATTCAGATAATAAAAATTACGGAAAAGAGCAAGAACGCCCGGGTCAAGGTAACCCGAATGAAATTCCTGAAAAAAAAGAATCAGAAAACGAACAGTCCGACTATTTGCCGCAAGTAGAGCAGGAACAACAACAGGATGGCGGTGATGCCTCGTACAGCGAGCAAAATGACGTTACCCCTCCAAATCATAAAGAGTTCCCTTCGGTAGGTAACGCAACTACCGATTTTAAACCAAGCAACCATGGCCGTACAACCGGTAGAATGGTTGGCCACGAGCCGGGCACCGAAGGAATATAACCCCAATATTTCTGAAAACAAATCAATATTTACAACAAAAAGGTTATCGGTATTGGTAGCCTTTTTGTTGTTTAAGCAATAAATTTAAAACTTATGATAAGCGACGATCAAGATCCGAAAACTAAAGAGCAGGAAGAAGCCGATATGGATAATCCCGCAAAGCCTTTTGCGAATGCAAACAGTGAATCCGCTGCCGAAATAAATGGGGGAGACCCTAAAGCCAAATCCTATAAAGGCGAAGGCGGCGATGAGCCGGAAGGCCCAAACTGGGATTTGGACAGTAAGGATGCAGACGGCGACACCAGCCAAAATGCAGGAGTTTTTAAATAACACTCAGCCTGGCCTTAAATAAGAAGAGGCTGCCTTTTCGGGGCAACCTCTTTTTTATGTGCCGATAGCTTTAATTATCCATCATTTTTAAAAATGAACTTAATCTTTCCTTCATTTCCCTGCGATCAACGATAAAATCAAGAAATCCGTGTTCCTGCACAAATTCAGCAGTCTGGAATCCTTTTGGCAGGTCCTTCTTAATAGTTTCTTTTATAACCCGCGGGCCGGCAAAACCAATCAACGAGCCTGGCTCGGCGATATTAATATCACCCAGCATTGCATACGATGCCGTAACGCCGCCGGTAGTTGGATCGGTTAATAAGGATATATAAGGGATTTTAGCCTGCGATAGCAAAGCAAGCTTTGCCGAAGTTTTGGCCATTTGCATTAGTGAAAATGCAGCTTCCATCATTCGGGCGCCGCCTGATTTTGAAATCATCAGGAACGGAATTTTATGTTCGATGCTGTAATCTATCGAGCGGGCGATTTTTTCGCCAACTACCGAACCCATTGAGCCGCCTATGAAGTTAAAATCCATACAGGCAACAACAAGCGGCTGATCGCCCATTTTACCGGTGGCAGCGCGTATGGCGTCTTTCAAGCCGGTTTTAGCACGGGTTTCTTTCAGCCTGTCGGTGTATTTTTTAGTGTCCTCGAAGTGCAATGGGTCGCCTGATACCAAGTCAGGGAACAATTCAGTAAACTCGTTATTATCAAAAAGTATCGAGAAGTATTCTTTTGAACCTATGCGCAGGTGATAACCGCAGTAATGACAAACATATTGGTTTTCAACCTGTTCAGAATAATGAAGGGGCTTTTTACATTGCGGGCATTTGTTCCAGATACCGTCAGGGGCTTCCTTCTTTTCCTCAGTGGTCGTAATTATCCCTTTGATTTCACGTTTAAACCAGGCCATATCTATATCTAACTCTTTCAATTGTCTGCAAAGTAACGAAATATTTTTTGAGATATGGGAAGTTAGATTTGAGATATGAGATTTGAGACGTGAGATTTAAGATGGACATAAAAAATGTGTTAATACCTTGTATTTATTAATTATTTGATTGTTAGACAGTTATGAATATTTTTTCAAAATTATGTTAACACCTGTTAACACCTTGTATTACCTAATACCGGGAGACTTTTCAATATGACCTGCCTGGAAATAATTATAAAGGTTTGCCAATTTCAAAATTAAACGGAGGTTTAAAAGGCTGTTTTTGACAGATATATAATTAAGAACCGTTTATTCAAAAAAATGCAAAATATTCCATTTGTTTTGTAGACTATTATCTAAAACCCTAACTTCGAGGCCCAATTAAAAGTTAAATGGATTTAAAAAATTATAAGGGCGTGCTGCACGGAGACCAGGTGCAGGAGCTGTTTGAAGCCGCCAAAAAACACCAATTTGCCTTACCTGCTGTAAACGTAATCGGCACTAATACTATTAACGCTGTTATGGAAACAGCCAAAGCCGTAAACTCGCCGGTTATTATCCAGCTGTCAAACGGCGGGGCGCAGTTTTACGCGGGTAAATCGCTTGATAACTCTAAGCTGCAGGCTTGCATATTAGGTGGTGTATCTGCTGCAAAGCACGTGCATTTATTAGCCGAACATTATGGCATTGCAGTAATATTGCATACCGACCATGCCGCCATGAAATTTTTACCATGGATCGATGGATTGTTGGACCACGGCGAGAAGTTTTTTGCTGAAACAGGCAAACCGCTTTTCTCATCGCACATGCTGGATCTATCTGAAGAGCCCTTACACGAAAACATCGAAATATCAGCCAAATACCTTGCCCGCATGGCAAAAATGGGCATGACGCTGGAGATTGAACTTGGCGTAACCGGTGGCGAAGAAGATGGTGTTGACAACTCTGATGTTGACAGCTCACGTTTGTACACCCAGCCGGAAGACGTTGCTTATTCGTATGAGGAATTGTCGAAGGTTAGTCCGCGTTTTACCGTAGCAGCTGCTTTTGGCAACGTGCATGGCGTTTACAAACCTGGTAATGTTAAGTTGCAGCCGGTAATTTTACATAACTCGCAGGAGTATGTTAAAAAGCAGTTTAATTTAGCTGCCGAAAAACCTATCAACTTTGTATTCCACGGCGGCTCAGGCTCAACCCAGGAAGAAATAAGGGAAGCAATTTCGTACGGTGCCATAAAAATGAACATCGATACCGATATGCAATGGGCATATTGGGAAGGCATAAAAGATTACTATAAATCAAAAGAAGGTTACCTGCA
>JBDUDE010000324.1:0-4383 GCA_040003105.1 Mucilaginibacter sp.
CCTACCAAACACCTGGTTAAAGAAGATGGCAAGAGCTTAAAAGCTGAAGAAGCTGGTGAGTTCAAAATCATTGAATTTAACAAAGAAAACAAACGCATCGTTATCTCTCACTCACGCATTTGGGAAGAAGCCCGTGCCGAGCAACGTGTAGCTGAATTTGAAACCCGTAAAAAGGAAGCAAAATCTGCAAGCAACGCTGTGAAAAAAGTGAAAGAGTCGGTTGAAAAATCAACTTTAGGCGACCTGAGCGTATTGGCACAGTTGAAAGAGCAAATGGAAGGTGCTGAAAACAAAGCACGTAAAGCTACAACAGCAACCAAAAAAGCTTCGGAAGAAGAAGCTGCTGAATAAGTTTAAATAAATTTAAATCCTTTAAGCCCCTGGTAGCAATACCGGGGGCTTTTTTTATAGCTTTATATTATGGCCGGAGAAACAGACCTTGCTGCATTATTAAGAAGCATGAAGCCCAAACTTAATGAAGGCGACTATGTGTTTTGCACGGTAGCTACATTAGATAATATTGATCCAAAAGAAATAATCAGCCTGTTTAAAGAAGAGGAAGGCTGGACGGTTATCCTTAACAAAACACTGGCAGATAGCCTGGGCTTAAGTTACACCTACATTGCCGCCTGGATTACCTTAACTATTCATTCATCGTTGGAAGCGGTAGGGTTGACAGCTGCTTTTGCAACCGCGCTTGGTAACGAAGGAATTAGCTGTAATGTGATGGCTGCCTATTACCACGACCATATTTTTGTGGCAAAGGGGGATGCGGGGAGGGCGATGGAGGCGTTGCAAAAACTATCAGACCAATAGATGCGATGCCTCATATTTGTATTAGTCATTGAATGAATTCTCTCTCGTCTCCGCAGGGTCTGTCAGAGACGACCCTGCGACGATGTTTGTGATTTACAACAATTTGTTGCTCAGAATCAAGCCGGCGATTTTCGTCCACCAAGTGTTAATCCACCGCAGGGTCCCCTGTCGGGAGACCCTGCGAAAACGGACCGCCTAATGTTCAGTCTAATTTATAATGCCGGAAACTTCCCGCCGTCAAAAATGCTTTTTTCGGCAACAGTCTTCTCAACGTCCTGCCATTTGCGGGGGGCATCGGCCGAAAGCAATATGCCACCATCCTTACCAACCTGCACATCATCCTCTATCCTTACACCTATATTCCACCATTTTTTGTCGCAAGGGCTTCCGGCAGGGATATAGATACCCGGTTCAACAGTTATCACCATGCCTGCTTTTAACGCAACACCGTAACCGCCTTTGTCGTGCACGTCAAGCCCTATATGGTGCGATACACCGTGCGGGTAATATTTGCCTACTTCTTTGGCATCCTTTATTAGGCCCAGCGAAATTAACCTCGACGACAAAACTTCGCGGGTTTTTGTTTCCAGTTCGCCATAATTTACGCCTTCTTTACAAAGCTTAAAAACTTCTTCCTGTGCATCATACACTGCCTGGTAAATAGCCTTTTGCTCTTCAGTGAATTTACCATTGGCCGGGAACGTACGGGTAACATCGGCAGAGTAACCGTGGTACATTGCACCTACATCCATCAATACCAGTTGGTTTTTAACTTCAGTAGCGTTGTTTTCCTCGTAATGCAGGATGCAACCATTTGCGCCGGCGCCCACAATTGGAGGGTAACCTTCCTCTTCCGCGCCATATTTGGCATGAACATAACGCATAATTCCCTCCAGCTCGCGTTCGGATGTTTGCGGCCTTACGGCACGCATGGCTTCGGCATGTGCAATGCTCGAAATAACCACCGCCTTTTTAACAAGCGCCAATTCCTCGGATGTTTTTGTCCCCCTTAAATCATTGGTATATTTTTCAAAGAGAGCAGAGCCAGATGGGTTAGCTGCCAGTTTGGCTTTAACATCCGCCAGTGTTGCTGAATCTGGCTTATTGAACAATTCCTGTATCAGTTCGTTGGCTTTGTAAGCTTCTTTTTCTGCCCGCGGTTTAATAAAAGCAATTATCCGGTCGAGATTTTTTGGTGTAGCATAGTTGCTAATGACGCTCAAATCATTCTGGAGTCCTTTATCAATTGATTTTATATCGGTTTTAGCTTTAAATGATTGCACAAGGCTTTTCAGTCCGCCGGCGGCATCGCTGCTACCCTCTTCCAAATCATCGCAAATAACAGTTTTGAACTTTTTAAAGTCGAGCGGAAATTTGGCAAAATCCTCACTGTTGTAAACACGTTTAAAACCAAGTGCAGCCTTTGTGCCTTCTACACCCAGGCGCCTGCCGGTCCATTGCTCCTGTGCCGCATCACGATGGCGCACAAAAATCAATTCGTTATAGCTGCCGTCGGCATCGGTCTGCATTTCTTTAAATATAAGCAAAACAGCATCAGGCTCATTATATCCCGAAAAGTAATACAGATCCGGGTTCTGGTGAAAAACGTAGCTCACGTCCTTCGAAAAGACGCGTTCAGGAAAAGCAAATATTGCAGTTACCGAATTGGCTGGCATCATATCGCGCAGGGCCTGCCTGCGGCCGGCATGAAAAGCTGGCGTTAAATAATCTGTCGGCTGGCTTTCCGGCTCCTGGTAAGCCTGTGAAAAACCGCTGATGGAAGTGCTGCAGGCCAGACCTGCAATCAATAGGGTTTTGTTAAAAAAATTCATAAATATTGGGTCAGTTATGTGTACAGTTAAACTTGATTAAGCTACAAATTAAACATTTTGCCCGCCAACCAAATGCGCGCAAAATTTATACAAGTATAATCTTTAGTAATCAAAAAAGTAATCACCCTTTTGGGGTGATTACTTTTTTGAGAGTCCGAAAGTCGGAAAAGTCCGAAAAGTCCGAAAGACGCTGCAATAGTTTCCATTGTAACCCTGGTACCTGTGATTAACTGGCTCCCGGCCGCTCTTCCTAACCTCTAATCTCTGATCTCCACCCCCAACTAATCTTTTCTATAAAACTTAAGTTATTTTTTGCCGAAGCGGCGACTGTAGTTTCTTCCGGACTTTCGGACTTTCGGACTAATCTCTAATCAACTAATCTCTAAAAAATAATTACCTTTGCCCAAATCCACCCATACGATGCAAAATCTAACACTGCTCGACGGACAGAAATTTCAAATAACATTACAGCGTTTATGTCGTCAGTTAATAGAAAATCATAACGACTTTTCTGAATCGGTTCTTATTGGTATACAGCCACGCGGTATTTATTTAGCCAAACGCATAGCCGAAGAACTGCGTAAGATATTACCGAACGAAACCATATTGCAGGGCGATTTGGATATCACTTTTTACCGTGATGACTTTCGCCGCCGCGACCAGCTGGTGCCCAATCAAACCAAAATAGACTTCATTATTGAAGGCAAAAAGGTAATTATGATGGACGATGTGCTGTGGACCGGGCGCACCATCCGCGCCGCTATGGATGCCCTGCAAGCCTTTGGCCGGCCGGAGAAAATTGAATTGCTTGCATTGGTTGACAGGAGGTACTCAAGGCATATACCGGTTGAGGCGGACTATGTTGGTATTGAGGTTGATTCTATTGCATCGCAGAAGGTTGTAGTGAGCTGGATTGAAACAGACGGGGAAGATAAGATAGTGTTGCTGTCAGAGGCAAAGTAGAATAATAAAAAAACTTGTCATTGCGAGCGAGGAACGAGCGCGGCAACCTCGTCGCTATACAAGGCGAAGAGGCATAGCGACGAGATTGCTTCGTACCTTATAATGACGTGTTTATAAGTTACTGATTATCAGTATACTTTTTTTAACGTCATTGCTATTTTTTTCAGGGTTTACCCCTGATGGAGACTCGCAATGACAAACATAAGAGATAAATCCAAAATCAAGAATATGGCAGGACTTAGCACAAGGCATTTATTAGGGATAAAAGATTTAAACCCGGCAGATATTCAATTGATATTTGAAACAGCCGACAACTTTAAAACGGTTTTAAACAGGCCGATTAAAAAAGTTCCTTCCCTGCGCGATGTAACTATTGCTAATATATTTTTCGAAAACTCAACACGCACACGCTTATCTTTTGAGCTGGCCGAGAAGCGGCTTTCTGCCGATGTGGTAAACTTTGCCGCATCGTCATCATCGGTAAGCAAGGGCGAAACACTGATTGATACCGTAAACAACATCCTGGCCATGAAGGTGGATATGGTGGTGATGCGCCATCCTTATGCCGGGGCAGGTATCTTCCTTTCGAAACATGTTAAGGCGCAAATTGTAAACGCAGGCGATGGCGCGCATGAGCACCCCACCCAGGCGCTGCTTGACGCGTTCTCTATTCGTGAAAAACTTGGAGATGTGGCCGGCAAAAAAGTGGTTATTGTTGGCGACATCTTACACTCCCGTGTGGCTTTGTCAAACATACTTTGTCTTAAACACT
>JBDUDE010000428.1:0-4382 GCA_040003105.1 Mucilaginibacter sp.
GTTTGGCTCTTTTTACAAGCTGCAAATAATATGGCTAACAGGGCTAAAAATAAAATTTGTTTCATGGCGCTCAAGGGATGTTCGTATCAATCAGCAATACGTAACACAAACAACTAATATTACATCATGAAGTAATTATCAGTTGCCAGGTGGCAGATTTTTTACAAATGACCCTGTATGTTCAATTTTATAGTTCAGCCTTAAGCAAGGCTGGCCAGCCCAAGCCCAACTGGCTGCACCGACGCCATCACACTATTGCGCGTAGCCACAGATGATTTAGTGTCAATTATCCAGCTGACAAGATCGAGCGCGGCGAGACAGCCGGCAGCAGTTGAAATATTGCCAACAGTTACCAATGGTTCCTGCGCAACTTCAACACCGTACGACTGCAATAATTCCACCGAAGTTGGGTAAGTAGTGGCCCTCTTCCCCGTCAATAGCCCTAAAGCAGCAATAATTAATGAGCCGGAACACATGGAACAGATAAGCTGGCGCGATGGGTCGAGCTGGAATTGTTTGAGATATTCAGGGTCTTTAATAACTACCCTGGTGCCGGGCCCGCTCGCGAAGAAAACAACGTCGGCGTCTCTGCATTCAGAAAGGTCGCCGTGCATCAGTAGCTCAATCCCGCAAACAGAACGGTGCGAAGCTTTATTGCCAATAATTTTTACCGACCATGTTTTGTCTATCATCGCGGCCCTGTTCAACAAATCCCAGGGAAGAAAAACATCTATATCGGTAAATGCCTCAAATGCAACTATTACAACTTTCATTTTTTGTGCTGTTGAAATTGATGCAAGTTACTAAAAAAGATATTGAAGTGAAATTCTGTATGCCAACCACTTACCACTAACCAACTACTGCTTCTGCAACGATTGATATTTCAACCCGTTAGCCGGGTCGGCCTGGCTCAAAACGTTCATAGCGCTCACGCGGTCTTGTGGGTCAGCTTTGGCAAAGATGGATACAAACTCGTCACTTTTGGCGGTAAAGAACACCAGCGGGAACATGGCGCCCAGCCGCTGCCTGTCAACCTGCGAAAGCGCGGGTAGTATAGCCGAAATTGCTTTGCGCCCCTTAGTGGAGTTATCGGCCATCAAATCGAGTCCGTTGCGGTGATAGTTGTATACAAATTCGCGCAACGGCTGGTATAGTTTATTGTTCAGATTTTCGGCCAGCCAGTAACGGTTATTGTTGCCGTCAAAAGCCTTCCAGCCCTTGCTCGAGCCGGTCTGCGCATTGGTGGCCACATTTTGTGCAGCGGCAAAGTATTGGCTACCGCCCAGTTTACTGAACGAGTCGTAATCCATACCTACTATTATATAGGCATAAAAAGCCATTATCGAACTTAAATTGCTTTGAAAATTCTGGTCGGTATAATCAATGCTCTGGCCTTCGGTGTAGGTAAAATCAATGTCCTTATCGTTGATGTTTAACAGTGTTGAGGTATACGTTGAGCCAAACACAGGTCTCGATGATTGCACCTGTAACTCACCATTAAACTGGCTGCTGCCGTCCCAGTTGGTAACGTTCAGTATAAAATTGCACTCTATACGTTCCTGGGGTAAAAACGCGTCGGCAGACCACTTGCGGCCATTCAAAAAATCCTTCATGGCCGTTTCGAGCGATTGAAGGATACGCTTGTTGGTCGACTGTATCTTAGGCGATACTACCTGTATGCGCGCATTTAAATCTTGCGAAAAAGCGTTAAGGCTTAGGCACGCTAACAGGATATACAGGCTAAATATTTTCATTTTTTATCAACTCAACAATTTTTGCGCAAATATCACGGGCAACTTTTTCTTTGGTTTTAAGGTCGTAAACGGTTTTAGTTAACGCTTTGTCAATAATGGTTATTTTATTGGTGTCTTTTTTAAAACCGGCGCCTTCATCGTTCAGCGAATTTAGTACAATAAAATCAAGATTTTTTCTTTGCAGCTTATCAATCGCATTTATTTCTTCGTTGTTGGTTTCCAATGCAAAGCCAACCACTATTTGTCCGGGGGCTTTCAACTTGCCTAACTCATTTAAAATATCTGTAGTTTTTTTTACGTCGATGCTGAAACTTTCTTCTTTCTTTTTTATTTTTTGCTGCGCGATACTAACAGGCGTATAATCGGCCACAGCGGCACTCATTATACAGGCCTTTGCTCCGGCAAAATTTTGCAGGCAGGCATCCAGCATTTCGGCTGCCGAGGTAACGTTTATCCGTTTTACGCCATGCTCCCTGCTTATTTGTGCCGATGGCCCGGATATCAAAATAACGTCCGCTCCTAATTTAGCCAGTTCATCAGCTATGGCAAAGCCCATTTTGCCCGATGAATGGTTACCTATAAAACGCACCGGGTCTATAGCTTCGTAGGTAGGGCCGGCAGTAACCAGCATTTTTTGGTTGGCTAAGGGTAATTTGCTTTTAATATCGGCAAACAGAAAATCAATTATCTCTTCCGGTTCTGCCATTCGGCCTTCACCATGCAGTCCGCTGGCCAGTTCGCCGGTTCCCGGCGGTATCAGCGTATTGCCGTACTCCTGAATTTTAGCAATGTTCTCCTGCGTAGCGGTGTGCTTCCACATATCCAAATCCATAGCAGGTGCAAAATACACGGGGCATTTGGCCGACAGGTAAATCGCCATCAATAAATTATCGCAAAGGCCGCCCGCCATTTTAGCCATGGTATTGGCGCTTGCCGGGGCAATTATCATTACATCGCCCCAAAGCCCCAATTCAACATGGTTATTCCATTCGCCCGTTTCCGGCGTAAAGTAATCAACCAGCACCGGGTTTTTCGATAGGGTGGATAGGGTAAGGGGAGTAATAAAATTGATAGCATCAGGCGTCATTACCACCCGCACATCAGCGCCGCTTTTAACCAGCAGCCGTACCAACGTTGCCGATTTATAAGCTGCTATACTACCGCAAATACCTAAAACTATTCTCATGTACAGCCCCCTAACCCCCTAAAGGGGGAACAAAAGTCGATTTGATAAAAAGTAAAAATAACAAAAAACTCCCATGCGGGAGTTTTTTGTTATACGTGATGCCTTCTGCTCTCCCTTTAGGGGGGCATGGGGGGCTTACTGTTGTTCTTTAGCCGGGTTACGGTAGTAAACCTTATCGTCTAAAAATTCCTGGATAGCTACCAGCGATGGTTTTGGCAAGCGCTCGTAGTATTTAGAAATTTCAATTTGCTCGCGGTTTTCAAAAACCTCTTCCAGGTTATCGTTCGACGATGCAAATTCCGAAAGCTTTTGGTGCAATTCTTCCTTTATATTATTCGATATCTGGTTAGCCCTTTTCGACATAATTACAAGCGACTCGTAAATATTATCGGTTTTCACGTCCAACTCACGCAAATCGCGGGTTACAGTGCTGCTGGCTACGGCAGGTTTGTTAATATTGTTGTTATTAGCTGTCATATCTTATTAATTTGGAATCTTTTTACCGCCATTATCTTTTTCAGACGGCGGCTGTGTTTTTACTGTATCTTTTTTAGCGAATTTTTTAGCCACATTTGGGTTTATCAAGGCCTCTGCCATTAACCTCTTATTAGCTTCAATACCATCCTGGCTTTCTTTTTTGTATACAGCCGTTTCTTTTAAAAACTTACTGGTTGGGTATTTCTCTGTAAACTGGTCGGCATACGTTACTGCCAATCCAAAACGATCCTGCTGGAAATCTTCACGACTGTGCCTTGCATATTCGTATTGCGCCTTGATTGTTAAATATTCAATCTCTTCGGCGTACTTGGTGTCCGGGTAATCGCGCAGGGTATTGTTAAGTGCAATTACCGCAGCCTGGTAGTCGCTGATGGTTAAATATAATTTGGCATTTGCATAAGCCTTACTTTCCAATTTGTCGCGCAATGTTTGTATAAGCTTGCTGGCTTCGGCAACACGGTCGCTTTTTGGGTAAAGGTTTATAAATAACTGTAAACCCTCAATAGCTTTGCTGGTATTTGCCTGGTCAAGCGAGTATATCGGCGAATCAAGGTATAAGCAATAAGCATACATAAACCGGCACTCCTCGGCCCTTGGGCTCGATGGGTAAGTGTCGGCAAAGTTTTTAAAGTGATAACCCGCAGCGGTGTAATCCTTTAGTTTATAGTTTGCGTAAGCGTTATAATAAAACAGGTCCTCGGCGCCTTCGTGGCCGCGGTAACGTACAACAAGGTCGTCAAATAAACCTAACGCTTTGGTATACTCGCGCTTGTTATATAGCTTAATTGCTTCCGAGTATTTTTTGGCATTATCGTTACTGGCCTTCAGTTTTTCGTATTTGCTTTTACAGCTGCCCAAAACGAGCATTAAAACAGCAAATACACCGGCCAATAACGTTAGTTGTTTTTTAAACATTTTGCAAAGATAGTTGAATATTATAAATC
>JBDUDE010000576.1:0-14845 GCA_040003105.1 Mucilaginibacter sp.
AGGTTTGCAAATATAGCAGAAATTCGTTTTCTTTAGAAAAAATGTTAACATTTACAGCATAATAGTATTCAATTATAAACCGAGCATGCCTGAAAAGAAGAAATTTAATATAGAGTATGAAATAAAATCATCTCCGCGGATACTATATACCTTTCTGAATGAACCTAATGGATTAACACAATGGTTTGCCGATGACGTAAGCGTGCGCGACCAGGTTTATACCTTTACATGGGACGATGAACAGCAAACTGCAAAGCTGCTGGCCTTAAAAGAAAATAAATTGGTGCGTTTTCGCTGGGTGGACGACGACCCTTCCTATTATTTCGAGATGGAAATTATCCAGGACGAGCTTACCAGCGATGTAGCCCTCAGCATCACCGATTTTGCTGCCGAAGACGCTATCGGCGAACGCAAGCTAATCTGGGACAACCAGGTTAAATACCTTATAAGCACATTAGGGGCCTAAAGAAATTTAAATATTCCTACTTTTGTATCATAAAGCCGCAATGCGCGTTATAAACTGCAACAAAACGCGCACGGGCCTTGCTGCCTGCGTTTTACAGGCTTAGGGCTTATACACAAGGGGCATTTTTAATGAAGAAAATACATCTTTTACTGCTTAAATCGTTCATAAGGCCTTTTTTAGTCACCTTCCTGATAGTAATGTTTGTGCTGCTGATGTTGTTTTTGTTTAAATACATCGACGACCTTATCGGCAAAGGCTTTGAATGGTACACCATTGTCGAACTGATGACTTATGCCTCAGCTACCAACGTGCAGATGGCGCTGCCGCTGTCGGTACTGCTTTCATCTATCATGACCTACGGCAGCCTTGGCGAAAATTACGAACTGGTGGCTATCAAATCGGCGGGTATATCGTTGCGCCGGGCGATGGCCCCAATGCTGGTGGTAGTTGCAATTTTAAGCGTAGCCGCTTTTGTTTTTTCGGATTATATGCTGCCTATTGCCAATTTAAAATACTTCTCATTGTTATACGATGCCCGGCAGCAAAAATCGGCCAATTTTTTGCCCGAGGGTGTATTCAGCAATAGTTTCCCGGGTCACATTATCAGGGTGCAACGCAAGGATCCGGACGGGCAAACCCTGTATGGTATCATGATTTACTCAAAAAATGCTGCCGAAAACAACACCGATGTGTTATTAGCCAAAAGCGGTTTAATGTACCGTACGCCAAACGGCATGTTCCTTGTGTTAAAGCTTAAAGATGGGGTGAGGTATATGGAAGATAAAGGCGCCAATAATTTTAATTACCGGCAGAAGTTAATCCGTCAGCGTTTTAAGGAAACGGAACAAAAGTTTGACATATCGAGCTTTAAGATACACCGTACGGATGAGAACGAATTTAAACAGGCCTTGCAGATGATGAACCTGAGGCAGATTAATGATGATGAACATAAAAGCCGCAGGCAAATTGACAGCAGCCTGCAGGTAAATTATAAATTGATAACAGCCTATATTAAATACTTTTCGATAAAAGTGAACCCCGATTCGGCAAAAAAATATGCCGGTGTTATTAAGGGCGATAAAACCATGTCGGATTTAAAACCTTACGAACAGTTAAACATTATTGCAAACGCATCCAGCGAAGCCCGCTCCATCCAGGACCTCCTGAAAAACCGCGGCGACCGTGTAACCGAGCTCAGTAAAAATGTACGCAGGGCCAGGCTTGAGTTTCAAAAAAAATTCACGCTGTCGGCGGCGTGTATAGCTTTGTTTTTAATAGGGGCACCGCTGGGGGCAATTATCCGCAAAGGTGGCCTGGGCTTGCCGGTTGTAGTATCGGTTATCTTTTTCCTTATTTTCTACATTATTTCAACCATCGGCGAAAAGGCGGTAAAAGACGGCGACCTGTCGCCAATTTTAGGGTCGTGGGTTGCCATTGCAATTATTACGCCTATCGGCATGTTTCTTTCATACAAGGCCGCAACCGACTCCGTGATATTTGACATGGAAGCCTATAAACGGTTTTTCAACAAGTTGTTTAAGCGAAAGAAGGTTGAAGCAAGTTAGGAGAAGTTGTAATGGTTGTAAATGTTGCAGAAGTTGAAAAGACCGTAGTTTGGGCACAATAATATTTATATGATGCGCGCATGAAAGCAACCAGCTACCGAAATCAACGTATTAACCTATATAGCCGCCATTGCAATGACAACTTTTACACAGCAACGACCTGAATGATTTCATTATCAGCTAACTTTGCACTCAGTTTTAAAAACAAGGAATGAAGACTGCCGAAAAGGGCAATTTTTTTCAAATAACCTGAATACATGTTAAATACCATAGAGGAAGCCATAGACGCTATAAAAAGCGGAAAAACCATAATAGTTGTTGACGATGAAGACCGCGAAAACGAAGGCGATTTTTTAACTGCCGCACGCAACGCAACTCCCGAAACCATAAACTTTATGGTGCGCCATGGTCGCGGGCTGGTTTGCGCTCCTATTACCCAAAAACGTGCACGTGAGCTTAACCTGGAGCCGATGGTTAGTCGCAACACCACATCGCACGAAACAAATTTTACCGTTTCGGTTGATCTGCTGGCGGGCTGTACCACAGGTATTTCGGCTTCCGACCGCTCAAAAACCACGCTTGCACTTATCGACCCGGCTACCAAACCCGAAGACCTGGGTCGCCCGGGCCATATTTTTCCGCTAATTGCTAAGGATGGCGGCGTACTGCGCCGTACCGGCCACACCGAAGCAGCTATTGATCTTGCTGTTTTAGCAGGCTTTGAACCGGCCGGCGTTATATGCGAAATAATGAAGGAAGACGGCGACATGGCGCGTTTGCCCGAGTTATTGGTAATTGCTAAAGAATTTGATCTTAAAATAGTATCGATAAAAGACTTGATTGCCTATCGCCTGGCTACCGAAAGCCTGGTGCATAAAGATGTATCGGTGAAAATGCCTACCCAATGGGGCGATTTTGATATGATAGCCTACACCCAGGCAGATACGGGCGAGAATCACCTGGCCCTTGTTAAAGGCAGCTGGGAGCCCGATGAACCTGTGTTGGTGCGCGTGCACAGCTCGTGCGTTACCGGCGATATTTTCGGCTCATGCCGTTGCGATTGCGGGCCACAGTTGCACAAAGCAATGGAGATGATAAACCGCGAAGGTAAGGGTGTTGTGCTTTACATGAACCAGGAAGGGCGCGGCATTGGCCTGATAAATAAACTTAAAGCCTACCACCTGCAGGAAAATGGCATGGATACCGTTGAAGCAAATCTTGAACTCGGCTTTAAAATGGACCAGCGCGATTACGGTGTTGGCGCACAAATACTGCGCAGCCTTGGCATATCAAAAATGCGCCTGATGAGTAACAATCCTAAAAAACGCGCAGGCTTAATAGGCTATGGCCTTGAAGTGGTTGAGAACGTACCTATCGAAATAGCATCGAACCCGCATAACGAACTGTACCTGCGTACCAAACGCGATAAAATGGACCATACCATTATGCTCGATCATTAATCCAAGTCAATAGTCTTGATCCGGCAGTCTTGAGTCGGGCTTTGGTTTTTTTCTTACTCTTGACTCAAGACTTAGGACTGCCGGCTCAAGACTCCCCCACTACTCCTCGTCATCCGGCTTAACCGCGGGTGTCACCGGTGGCGATTTACTTGTTGGCGGTATTGGCGTTGGGTTAACAGGTGCGGTTCGCCTGTTCCCGCTGCGGAAAAAGTTCCGGATAAACTCGCCGAAGGTGTCAAAATCACGTTGGTAAACCAAACCTATACCGTTTACATATTGCTCGGTTAAGTTGCCGCTAAGCGTGTTTAATGTAGTACTGTTCAATACCCTGTATGAGTACCTGGCACTCAGGTTGCCATCTTTTCGGATAAGATATTGCGCTTCAAAATCTTTGGTTAACTGGCTAAAACTGGAGTTAAACAGGCTGGAATTGTTATTAAACAAATCGCTGCTGCTGCCCGATGATGAATTGAACAAGCTCCCGGTGAGTATTAGCCGGTTCTTAAACCTGTACGATAACCCCAAATCATTAAACGACCGGATATTTAAATCAAGATTTTTAATGTTTGATTGGGATATAAAGCTGTTCAGCTTGTTGAACGCAAATTCGCTTACCGCTTCGCCGGCGGTGCCTAACACCTGGTTGGTTAAATTGCCGTTGGCACCGTTGCTAAAGTTACGCCTTACAATTATACTGAGTGCCTGCTGGCTGCGGTTGTTGTTGTCGGCAAGGTAGGTGCTCAAATCCTCTTTAATTGATGGGTCGAGCGGGAAGTTAAAGTCGAAATCTATGGTCGGCTGCAGCAGTGTTTTGGTTAAAATCAACTCTGCCTGTACCAGTTCCAGTGAGCGCCCTTTTGGTGACTGTGAGCCAGCCGCCTGGTACAACGGCTGTATGTCGGCACGTACCTCATAAATAGCATTCAGGTTTATCGACGCGTTCGATGGGCTGCCCGTCCAGCGGATAGTACCGCCCTGGTTTACCGTAAAATTTTTGCTGATAAAGTTCTTCGCCGTAAACTCAAATTTACCCGAGGTAATTAAAAAGCTGCCAAACATTTCAAAATCTCCAAGGCTGTTTATGTTGAGCCGTAAATCCCTTGCCTGTCCGCTGCCTTCCAGCACGCCGTAATCGGTCGTTATTTTTACCACAGTTTTTTCATCAACCGTAAGGTCGATGTTAAGCGTCACCCCATTAAAAGCAAGTTTTTTGGGCGCTGCTTTTGTAGTGTCGGTATGGCTTACAAATTTTATAAAGTCATAATCGCTAACAGTCATTGAGGTGTTTAACGGAATGTTAAATACGGTTCCTGCTTCAGTGCTGGCTGTAATATCAATCTTCATATTGTCAACCGGGCCGTTGAAGCTAAAGTGGCCAGTACCGTAAGCCGTGCCGTAATAAAGGTGATTGTCTTTAAAGTTGGTATTAAGCGCCATCAGGTTATGGGCGTTTACTTCCACCTCAATATCGGGGTTGGCAAGGCTATTTAAGTCAACTGTGCCGGTAACATCGCCGTACCCATTTTTAGTGTCTCTAAGCCGCATACTGCTAATTTTCACTACGCTGTTTACCACTTCAACCGTATCGCTCACCAGGTAAGGCGTTTTAAGGTAGTTAACAGTTACCCCCAAATTGTTAAGGCTGAGGGTGCCGTTTAGCTTGGGTTTTGATACCGGGCCCGTTAGTTTTAAAGTACTTGATATGGTGCCTTTTACATTCGAAACCAGGTCCTTTATAAACGGCGCGAAAATAATGGCCTCGGTTTGGTTCATGTTTACATCAAAATTAAGGTTATCCTCTGTGCCATGGCCAATTTGGTAAACGCCCGCAAGGTTCATGGTTTCAAGTCCGCGGTTTTTTATGTTGATGTTAACATCTGCCTGCTTGCGGTCGTTGCCCAGGGTCGACGTTATTTTTACATCGCCGACCAACGTCTTATTCATCATTAATGAATCAATACCCAGCTTGGCATCAACTCCGGGTGTTTTCAGTATCGAGCTGAGGTTAACGTCGCCGTTAAGCGAACCATGCAGCTGTATTCCCGCCGTTTTGGTAAGCTGGTTCAACGTAGCCATGCTGAATTTCTGGAAAGTCAGTTTCAGCTTATCGGCCGGGTTGTCTGATACAAAGCCGTCAATCTTAACCTTTTGCTGCCCGTTTGATAGCTCGAAACCTTGAACCTGGGTTTTGCCATCCAGGAATTTAATACGTGTTTTTTCAACTATTTTCCAGTTTTGATGTTCCAGTATCACGTCCGAAGGTAATAGGTGCAACTTAGCGGTAGTGTCGCGCCCAAACTGTACCAGGCCATATAAATCCAACTGGTTAACGGCATCTTTATCCGACAGTTTTAAGTTGAAATTTAAACTGTCATTTTTCAAAAAGTTGGTAACCGTAATGTTTTTTATAAAAAGGCTATCCGTAATATTAACCTTACTTAATGAAAGGTTGAGGCCTAAAAAACCGTCCGTAGTGCCTTCATCAATAATAAAATCATGAAAAACCATTTTATCATACTGGATAGTTTTTATGTATGATGTAAGGGTTGCCGTTTTCTTTTCCGAATTAAACTCCCCAATAAAAGTTCCCTGGTCAGGTATCTTCAGGTTGGGCACAAAAACGGCAATCAACGGGTCGATGTTTTTTAGCGTAAGGTTAAATGCAAAATCCTGTGGCTTGGGGGTCACAATATCCGTTTTTAACGATGGTATGTATTTTTTTACGATGGTTTTAAAATACGAAGGCAGTGTAGCCAAGTCATAGCTGCCCTTTATATACCCATCAGCAAAATCCGATTTTAGGTTAATAGCCCGCTGATTTCCCTTGCCTGTGGCCGTGATACTCAGCGAATCGAGCACATAATTATTCCTGGGGTCAACAATCCTTATTTTTTGCAGCGCCGCCTCGCCGGTAATATTGCTAAGGTTTGTGCCCGAAAAGTTTACCTTTATTTGTGTTGTAAAAGTTATGGTATCGTTCAGCAGCTTTATGTCGCGCAGGTGGGCCTCGTTAATATTCCCGTTAAAAGCGTAAACAGGTAAGGCCGGGTTAAGGTCAACACTCCCGGTGCCGTCAAGCTTTATCTTTTTGTCGTTAATGGTTAGCTTACCGCTGGCTACCTTTTTAATAAAAGTGCCGTTTAACGCCAGGTTATGGTAATTATAACCCTTAAAGTTCAGTTCGCTTATTTTGGCATCAACGTTTTCATTAAGGGTTTTCAGGTCGTCGCCGCTGCCTTTTACGTTGGCATTCATGGTAATGCGGCCAAGGTCAGCTTCATCCAGCAGTTCGCCTAAATCAAACGCGTGGGTATTAAGCTTGCCGCTGTATGATGGTGTTCCTGCCTTATTTATTTTTAAGTTAATGTCTGAGTCGAAACTACCCAGCTTTGTTTTAAAGGTTCCGTATGCCACAAAGTCGTTTTGCAGCCCGGTAAACCTACCCGAAAAATTAACATTGCCGAATTTGGCGATGATATCCGGTGTTTTAGCGAAGCGTTTGCCAACAAAATTGCTGTACAGAAAATCAAGGTCGGCTTTGTTGGTTGCAATTTGGTCAAAGTTCAGCTCCAGGAAAGTATTGTCCCAGTCGGGCAGTCCCTTTAAATTAAAGTCGCCCCTTATGTAGGTTGCCTTGGCGCCGGTGATAGTCAGCTGTTTTGCCTTCAGGTTATTTACGTAGCCTTTTATCCGGCCATCAACCCCTAAATCAAAATTAACGTACTCCAGCCCATCGGTAAAATAAGCAATATCTGCCGATGATATCCTGGATGATTTAAAGTCCCCATCCATGTAAACCTTGTCTTCAATATGTGCGCTTACCTCGTCGAACGATTTAAACTTCATCCTGAAATAATTTTTAAGCGTGGAATGGTTGGTTTGTATAAACAGGTTTTGCGCTAATATCTGGTTGGTATCAATAGTTGCATCGGCATTAAACTTTTTAAGATAGAAACCACTCTTTTCTTTTAGCGTGAGGTTGGTAACGCTCCCTTTAAAAAGATGGTTGGTAACGTCCATGTTTTTAATGACGGCACTGAAATTTTTTACATCAAGGTCGTCGAAATTAATGCCCTTTATAACGGTATCAACCAGCATATTTTTAAAACGGAAGTGGAAATTATTGATGGCGATTTTTTCAAACTCCACATGCCATGGCTTGCTTTTTACGGTATCAACCGGCCCGCTCAGGGCGTCAATAATAAATTTAAGGTTTGATGTGCTGTCGCTTTGTTTTTTAAGATAAACAGATCCGTTATCAAGTTGTATCAGTTTAAAGTCAATAATTTTATTTTTTATACTACTGAAAAGAGAGAAGCCTGCAAGGTCAATTTCCAGTTTTGGGGTACTTAGTAAGGTGTCTTTTTGTTTATCAAGCACGTAAAACCCTTCAAGTACAACTGACGAGAACGGCTTGATATACAGGCCACCGATAGAAACGGTAGTCTTAAGTTTTTCGGATAAATAGCCAGCTGCTTTTTTTGCCGCCCAGGTTTGCACCGGCTTATATTGAAACACCAGCAATAATATGCTAAATATCAGCAGGATAACCAATACTATACTTAACGCTATTTTGAGTGCTTTTTTAATAACTTTGCCGTTTAATAATTAGTGAATTTTGTATTGCTGATTTACTGAATGATTTAACACCGTTTTCAATTTTTAGTTTAACGTTCGTTCGTAATAAATCAATATTTAAATAATTCAACAAAAACAATAATTAAAGCTGTGCCTGTAATACTTGGAATTGAATCTTCGTGCGATGAAACCTCTGCCTCGGTTTGTGTTGATGGCGCAATTTTGAGCAATGTAATTGCCAATCAAACCATACACGAAGCCTACGGAGGCGTTGTCCCTGAGCTTGCCTCAAGGGTTCATCAGCAAAATATTGTTCCTGCGGTTCAACAAGCGCTGTTGAACGCAAAAGTAAACAAAAATGATGTGGATGCCGTAGCTTTTACGCGCGGCCCCGGTCTTTTAGGTTCGTTATTGGTGGGCGTGTCATTTGCCAAGGCCTTTGCGCTGGCAAAAAACATCCCGCTTATTGATATAAACCACATGCAGGCCCACGTGCTGGCGCATTTTATAGGCGATAATAACCCTGCGTTTCCCTTTCTATGTCTTACTGTATCGGGCGGCCATACACAGATAGTTTTGGTGAAAGATTATTTCGACATGGAAGTTATCGGCCAAACGCTGGACGATGCCGCCGGCGAGGCCATGGATAAAACCAGCAAAATTTTAGGCCTGCCTTACCCCGGCGGCCCGTTGATTGATAAATATGCGCGACTGGGCAATCCCGATGCTTACAAATTCCCCGAGCCGCAAATACCCGGTTTGGACTTTAGTTTTAGCGGGTTAAAAACATCCATCCTTTATTTTGTAAGGGACAATGTAGCTGCTAACCCCGATTTTATCCAACAAAATTTAAACGATATTTGCGCCTCTGTCGAAAAACGGATTGCCACTATTTTATTAAATAAACTAAGTAAGGCAGCACAAGCTTATAACATAAAGGATATTGCTTTAGCCGGTGGGGTATCGGCAAACACCGGCTTGCGGCAAGGACTGTTGGCTTTAGGCGAAAAAAATGGCTGGCGCTGCTTTATACCTAAAATGGAATATTGCACAGATAATGCCGCCATGATAGCCATTGCTGGGTATTATAAATTTTTAAACGGAGAATTCACCAGCCAGGACGTTACGCCGCTGGCGAGGATGCCTTTTTAGTTCATAGTTGATGGTTCATAGTTCATAGCCGGAAGTAAAGTTGACCCTTTGTGAAGCTACCATGAACCATGAACTATGAACCATGAGCTTTTCATCAACCATGAACTAAAACATATGAACGGACCATCATTTATCTTCTGGGCAATTTTTGTAGTGCCCTTTATTGCTTTTTTTGCCTGGCTGATATGGCAGGACAAGCGTCGCCGGAAATCCGGGCTTGTAGTTTTAGCCGTTACGGTTATAGGTTGCATTGTGTATTTGTTCTGGCAATTGCACCGTCACTAACTAAGATTTTTTGGATTGAACAGGATTGTAGGATTTCCCTTGGAGCGGTTTTAAAATCTTATAACCCAATAAATCCTGCGAATCTTAGTCTTTGTTTGATATTTGGATTGACGCCTTTGGTAGTAATCAAACAGCCCGATAAAAAAAATCCTATAATCCTGCAAATCCTACGAATCTTAGTCTTAACTTTAGGTTAACTATTCAACCTTATTTTAAGCACAATCATGGCAACTACCAATTCCCTAACCCAGCCTACAGTACAGGCGCAAAAAGAGGATACCGACCGGAAATTAATAGACATAGAGCCCTCCGCGCCCTTTGGCGATATGGCGCTGGCCTTATCGGGTGGTGGCTTCAGGGCATCGTCGTTTAGTTTGGGCGCTATTTCATACCTCAACCGGGCGTATTTAGGTACGCCGGAAGACACGCTTTTAAAACACGTTACTTTCACAACTTCCACATCGGGCGGCACACTTGCTAATGCCTATTATACCTCATGCCTTTTTAAGCCGGGCTTTGAATTTGCCACGTTTTTTAACAATATGAAAAACTTTATGGATGGCGAGGCATTGCTGGAAGAAGTTTGCGATATTTTAAACAACCCTAAACGCTGGGACGAAGTTGGACGTCGAACCATCACCAAAAATGGCAAACAGGTTGTGGTTAAAATTGAAAAGAGCCATAACATCATCAATTCGTTTGCCAAGGCTTATGATAACCTGCTGTTTAACGATGCCGCGCATCCCAATACCAACCTGTTCGACGTATATTTTAATCGCGCCGAAAACCCGCACCTAAAAACGGTTTGCTTTAATGCCACCGAACTGAACAACGGTATATCCTTCCGCTTCCAAACCAATGGCGACGACGATAGCATACGTACGGTTGGTAATTACTACCTGCACTTTAACAACGCCGAAATAGCACGGAAACTTAAACTTGGCGACCTTGCCGCTACCTCATCCTGTTTCCCCAGTGGGTTTGAGCCGATGATTTACCCGGATGATTACATCCACCCCGGCTTAACAGATGTAAATAAAATGCTCACCGCTATCGACTATAAAAACAATAACCCGCTAAACCTGCCTAAAGTAAAAAATGAGCCATTTTGTATGGTAGATGGGGGAGTGGTTGACAACCAGGGTTTGTACAGCATGATGATGGAAGATACCTGGCGCGCCGATCATCACCCTAAAAAACAGTTCGACCTGATGATGGTGTGCGATGTGGGCAGCTATTTTGTAAACGGATACCAAACCCCGCCAAAAGCTGATGCCTGGTATAAAAACCTTACTATCGATACGCTTAGAAAGTTAATGCCATTCGGCGTAATCATATTCGTGGCCAGCTTTTTATTGGCAATACTTACCGATGGCTGGGCACGACGGGCAGGGCTTTTTTTAGTGCTTACATCCGGCATTTATACGCTATTTTATTTCTGGACGGTGTTAACCTTCAATAAAGCGATTAACGGACTTAAGAGCAGTTTTAGTAAAGTGATCGTGCGGTTTATAGGCACTATTTTCAAGATCAGGTTCAACCAATTACAGCAAATGCTGGCAACGCGCCTTAACTCAACCCTGTTGATTACCACCGACCTGTTTTTAAAGCAAATACGCCGCCAGTATTTCAGCGAATTTTATGGCATGCCGGCTTATAAAAACCGGGTGTTATCCTGCTTTATTTACGAGTTTTCGGCACAGCACGCTACGACGCGTTGTGAAAACCTCGAATCAAAAGATAAAGACTGGTGGCCTGCGGTTGCTAATACTTTAACCCCAGGCCCGCAAATACAGGAGATTGCCACCCTGGCCACAAGTATGGGCACTACGCTATGGTTCCCGGCAGGCAAGCAAACCATGCGCGATAATATCATAGCCTGCGGCCAGTTTACCATGTGCTACAATTTGTTGAAACACATTTACCGGCTGGAAGTATTGGATAGCAAATGGGCAGGCGACGCAATCCTGCAAGGTCTAAAACAACGCTTGCTGGCTGATTGGGAGGTGTTTAAAAAGAACCCGATAGTTATGGTTGATGGAAGTTTTCCGGCTTAAGTAACAATATCACTAACAACTTGCAGGTAATATGCTTAGTTAATACCTTGTGAAATGTTTATTAAATTCAATATCCCAAGATATGATTAAGGTTTTTAAGGTATTATTTATACCTGCAATAGTATTGTTTGCAAGCAACTGCTTTGCGCAGCAGATAAAATTAAGCGCCGAAATTGAGCAGGCACTTGCCAAGGTTGATACCGCGCAGTTTAAGGCAGATATTGCCTACCTGGCTGATGATAAATTAAAAGGCCGCGGCCCGGGGACAGAAGGCTTCCAGATGGCGGTAGACTATGTTGTTGGCCGCCTTAAAAGCATGGGCGTTAAACCGGCCGGCGAAAACGGTACCTGGTTACAGGAAGTAAAGCTTCGCAAAGCCACTACCGGCACTGCAGATGCCGCGCTAACCGGGCAAAATGCTGCCGCATTAACTGCCGGTAAGGACTATAACATATTGCCCAACCCTTCCAAACCCGATGTAAGTTTAAGCGGCCAGCTCGCTTTCGCAGGGTATGGCGCCAGCGAACCTTCACTCGGGTACGACGATTATGCCGGGCTTGATGTTAAAGGCAAAGTGGTGCTGGTAGTGCGTGGCGCCCCCGATAAATTTTCATCGTCGGTTATGGCGCATACCATGAACCCCACTTCGATACTAAAAGCTGCGGCCGAGCATGGGGCCATAGGTGTAATCATGTGCACCGCCGATTCAGCTGCCCGTTTTGGCGCTGCGCGTGGCGGGCAATATAGCGTAATTGGCAAAGACGGTACAGTGGTTATTTCACGCATATTTTATTCGGATGTTGTAAAGGTGTTGGGCCAGTTTAGCTATCCTATGTTTAATAACCTTGTAAAAGGCGCAGGTAAAAATATACCGGCGCTTTTGGCACAAATGAAGGGTGGGCAGCCAGCATCATTCGCTATAGATGCAGGCGTCAAGATTTCGTATACGTCAACCTATAACGATATCATTAGCTACAATGTAATCGGTAAAATTGAAGGCAGCGACCCCAAGCTCAAGAACGAATACGTAGTCCATAGCGCTCACCTCGACCATTTGGGCATCGGTCGCCCGGTTGAAGGCGATTCCATTTACAACGGCGCGCATGATAACGCCTCAGGCTGTGCCAGCGTAATGGCAATTGCCAAAATATACAGCGGTATTAAAAATAAGCCTAAACGTTCTATCCTTACCGTGTTGTTAACCGGCGAGGAACTGGGCGACCTCGGCTCAGGCTATTTTGCCGCACGGCCCACTGTGCCGGTTAAAAGTATTGTGGCTGATGTGAATACCGACATGCCCACAATCATCGCACCTTTACTTTCCGTTACGGCATTAGGCGCTGAGCACTCATCGCTGGCCAAACAGGTTGACCAGGCGGCGGGCTACCTGGGCCTTGGCGTTGAACCCGACCCCGAGCCCAAACAGGTACGCTTTGTGCGCAGCGACCAGTATAGTTTCGTGGTAAATGGTATACCTGCCCTGCATATTAAATACGGCAGCAAAACTGCCGATGGCAAAAACAACCTGAACGATTTTGTGGCCAAATGGCGGGCAAAATATTACCACAAACCGCAGGACGATATTAATGGTATTTTTGATTTTGCAGCCGGTAAAAAATACGCCCAGCTTAACTTTATAATTGGCTACCTGGTTGCGCAGGACGATGCCCGGCCAACCTGGAATAAAGGGGATATTTTTTCCGTAAATTAGAAGCTGGAGCTCAAGAATCAAGAGCCAAGAATTAAGAGTAGGAGCAGGAACAGGTAAGCAGATAGTTAAGAATCAAGGCAAAAAGAAACGATGGATAAGGCAACTGCGGTATTGCTTTTGCGGTAATAATAATGATGGTAACTGATATTGAAACCGGGACCGGTTCGCTTATAAAAAATTTAACGTGCCCTGAATGTGGTACCGTGCACAATGCTGACGTAATCAACACGGTCTGTGTGAATCAAGCTTGCCGGTCGACGTTGTTCGCAACCTATAATCTTGATGCGGGATTAGATAAATCTATCTTGCTTAAGCGCCCCGCCAATATGTGGCGTTACAAGGAGCTTTTGCCCGTGCTGGATGAGAAAAACATAATAACCCTTGGCGAAGGCTTTACGCCGATAATCCCAATTGAAAATTTAAAGCAGTTTGTTGGCAACAACGAGGTGTTTTGGAAGGATGAATCGGGCAACCCAACGGGCTCGTTCAAAGCCCGTGGATTGAGCGCCGCGGTATCAAAAGCAAAAGAACTTGGGATTGATACTATAGCCACACCTACAGCAGGTAACGCCGGTGGCGCATTGGCTGCTTATGCTGCCAGGGCTGGTGTAAAGGCAATAGTTTACATGCCTAAATTAACTCCCCAGGTTTTTAAGGATGAATGCCGCCTGTATGGTGCTGAACTGGTAGCTATTGACGGTAACATCAGCGATTGCGGTAAACTGGTTAACGAGTTGGCGCTTAAAAACGGCTGGTTCCAGGTATCAACCCTAAAAGAACCTTACCGCCTCGAAGGAAAAAAAACCATGGGCTACGAAATTGCCGAACAGTTTAACTGGCAATTACCCGATGTGATACTATACCCCACCGGCGGCGGCACCGGCCTGATAGGTATGTGGAAAGCGTTTAATGAAATGGAGCAACTACGCTGGATTGGCAGCAAGCGGCCGCGTATGGTTGCCGTACAATCTGAAAGTTGTAACGGCATAGTGAGCGCATTTAATGCAGGGTTACCGGTATCTGAATTTGCCGACGGCGGCTTTACCATTGCCAACGGTCTGCGTGTGCCCAAACCTTACGCCGATAAACAAATATTGAACGTGCTACGTGAAAGTAAAGGAGCAGCCATCACCATAAGCGACCATGAAATGAGTACTGCCTTAAAAGAAATCGCCCGCAGCGAAGGCATGCTGATAGCTCCCGAAGGCGCCGCGCTTTGGCAAGCCTTTAAAAAGTTAAAATCTGCAGGCTGGATTGAAGCCGGGGAGAAGGTGCTGATGATAAATACAGGGAGTGGGTATAAGTATTTGGAAAATGTTGATATACACTAACTCTCAATCATTGTGAGGAACAACCTGTGTCCCGACCTTGTTTCGGGAAAACAACAGTGATATGTCTGAACCATGATTTGCTTGATTCAAAGATCATGGTTCATACAAAAGGTTGCCGCACTAGTACCTCGCTTATAATGACGTAGTTTTATGTATTGATTGTCAACGGTAAATCTTATTCATTTACGGATGTTTTTTGGGTTTCCGTCAGCAGAGAAGCTTCGGCAGAAATCCGAAAAC
>JBDUDE010000698.1:0-4373 GCA_040003105.1 Mucilaginibacter sp.
TACATCTTTACAACTGGCTGGCTGTAATACCCACGAACCTATCGGCTATGCCGGTTTTAGCCGGGTTGCCCAAGGGAATCGGGCAATTTAACGACCAAACTATACGGTATTACTACAGTGTTGAGGGGTACCTGCCTTATATAACCGCTATTTACATCGCGGGCTTATTGTTCAATACCGCCAAACTGGTGCTGGCACGTAAAAAAATAAATGCAGTAAAGCGCAGTATGGTAGTTGATAGCGCCATACAATACTCGGTAACTAAGTTCGCTGCTATGTTGAAGATAGGCAAAGCAGTAAAGGCCGGTATGAGTAAAATGGTTGATGTACCCTGCATGGTGGGCTATTTTAAGCCGGTTATTTTGCTGCCATTCAGCCTGGCCACTTACCTGTCGGCCGAGGAGATTGAGGCGATATTGCTGCACGAGCTTGCCCATATAAAACGCAACGACTACCTCGTGAATATGCTGCAGCAGGCAATTGCCATACTGTTATTTTTTAACCCCTGCGCACAACTGATAAACAGGATTATAAACGAAGAACGTGAGAATTGCTGCGACGACCTGGTTGTAAAGGCCACTGCAGACCCTATCATATACGCAAAGGCTTTGTTAAAGCTGGAGCAAAACCGCCAAAACGACTGGCAGCTAGCGCTGGCCGCAACAGGCAAAAAATACCATTTATTAAACAGAATCGAAAGAATCATGAAAACAAAGAAACAAATACCCAGCCTGCGCCCAACCTTGTTGGCCATGTTTATATTAACCGTGGGCATTGGCGCCATGTCCTTGCTTAATCCCGAGGTAGCGCAGGGAAAAATTTCGGTAAAGGCTATCAGCCCAGTAATCAATCGCATGTTTGCCGATACCGGCCGAAAAGCAGCTGCAAAAAAGAAAGCTGTGGTTCATAAAAAAGCTTTGCATGCTGTCAAAAGCGATGATAGCGACAACGATAACAATAATGACAATAACAACCATAACGTATATGCTTACTCCAACGATGACAGGTATGACAGCTCATGGGATTTTAAAGACCCTGAGTTAGACAGGTTGAGCAAAGAAGTTGAAAAGCATGGTAACGCCATTGGCAAATATTACGAAAGCGGCGAATTCAAAAAAACACAGGAAGAACTTGAAGCTAAAGGCAAAGAAATGCAAGCTTTTTATGACAAGCCCGAACTGAAAGAGTTGCAGGCCAAAATGGAAAAGATAGGCCAGGATTTCGAGAAAAACTGGGGCGAAACATCTGAGACTAAAGAAATGCAGGACAAGATGGAAAAACTAGGTAATAAAATTGAAGTTTATTATGAAAGCCCCGAATTTAAGAAGCTGAACGAATCGATGGAAAAGAAATACGGCATTCCGCACGACCGTAACTACTCCGACTATGACCGAGATGATAACTACCGGGCTTATGAAGCTGAGCTAAAGAAAAACATACCTGCGGATGTACGCCAGGCGCAAGTCGACATTAAAGCAGCGGGTCGGCAAATGCGAGAGCGCACCCACTCACCCGAACGTGAAAAACAAAGGGAACTGTTGCGTGCTACCGGGGATAGTCTGAGAAGGGCTTTCCACAATCCGCAGGTTGAGCAGCAAAAACAAGAGATGCATGCCTTAAGCGCAAAAATGCGTGAGTATAGCCATAACCCCGAAATTGAAAAAGAGAAAACGGCACTGCACGAAGCAACCGCAAAATTACACGCTTACATGCGCACACCCGACTTTAAAAGGCGCCTGGCTGAGTACAAGAAAACACATCCGGGAAGGTATCGTTGGAGGGATGATAATGACAGCGACAAACCGGAAAAGCCTGAAAAGCCAGAGAAACCTGAAAAGCCTGAAAAAGATGATAATTGATAAGCATGGTAATGGCTTAATTAATATAGCAATAAATTTACAATACCTTTTGCTGCATTATTGTTAAATTTGACTAGAGCCTAAGCAAATAAAACCTTTTATCGTGCAAAATATACTTTTCAATATAAGCCAGGTTTTAGGAATAACCATTATCCATTCATTATGGCAGGGAATGCTAATATACTTCGTGTTGAGACTAGTTTTGCTTTTCGGCAATAAGTTGTCTGCATCGGTAAAATACACTTTAGCCGTTGCAGGCCTGGCAGGTATAACCGGCTGGTTTTTCTATACTTTGGTTATCGAAATTGGACTGTATAAATGGCTTGCAGTAACCCCGGGCAAATTGGCCGACATGCCGTTAATGCTTGCGCTGCCAGCGGATATTCACCAACTTAACGAACCTGTTACCCGTTACTATTACAACATCGAAAAATATTTGCCTTACATCACCATAATTTACGCGGGCGGCCTGTTATTCAATACGGCGCGATTAATTATTACCCGCAAAAGGGTGAACTATATCAAGCAAAACATTAGCGCTGATACAGGTATACAAACCCAGGTAAACAGGTTTGCTGTGTTGCTGAATATAAATAGAACTATCCGCTCAGGCTTAAGTCACTTGGTTGATGTGCCATGTATAACCGGCTATTTTAAACCAATTATCCTGCTGCCCTTCACCCTGTCGACCTATTTGTCGGCACAGGAAATTGAGGCCATATTATTGCATGAGCTTGCCCACGTTAAACGCAACGATTACCTGGTTAATATGGTGCAGCAGGCCATCGCTGTGCTGTTGTTCTTTAACCCATTTACTCACCTCATAAACAAGGCAATAAACTCGGAACGCGAGAATTGCTGCGATGACCTGGTGGTGGGCTCTGCCGTAAGCCCGGTGATTTACGCGAACGCCCTGTTGAAGCTGGAGCAAAACCGGAACCACAACTGGCAGCTCACGTTGGCTGCAACTGGCAACAAGTACAAACTGTTAAACAGAATTGAACGCATTATGAAAACAAAAAAACAAACTGTAAACGTGCGACCCGCTTTAGCTGCCATGTTTATTTTGACCATAGCCTTAGGGTGCATCGCTTTATTGAAACCTGAAATTGCCCAGGGGAAAATATCTATAAAAGCAACCACGCCGGTAATACACAATATAATTGCAAAAATAAGCCCGGTCGAAAACACTGAAATTCAACAGGATACTATTTCAAAAAAGGCAATTAACAAAACCGACACCACCCCAAAAACCGCCGATACTACTAAAAGAGACAGCTTTAGTGTTAACACCCTATTTGGTTACGGCGACCCAAAATTGGATTCGCTTTCGCGGGAATATAAAAAGCACAGCAGTTTTGTAAACGGCTATTACAAAACTGATTATTATCTCGACCTGAAAAAAAAGTTGTACGGCGACGACTCCCTGGAGAACGATTTTTATGATAACGATACCCTGAAAACGTTAATGACCGCCCTAAAAAAAACAAGCAGATATATACAAACAGCCTATGGCGATGGTAGCAAAGTTAAACTGCTTACTAAACAACAGCAGGATTTGGGGATACAGGTTGGCGCCTATTATAATAGCATCGAATTTAAGACGTTGAATGAGCAATTACAGAAAAAATATGGCATAGTAGCCGGTAAAGATTACTCACACAGCCATGAGGCTAATTACGAAAAATACCAGGATGCATTAAAGGCCGCTATGCCAGCAAACGTTAATGAAGAAATAAAAACGCTTGAGGCAATGAGCCAACAGATAAACCAGGCATATTCATCGCCGGAATTTAAAAAAGCGATAAACCGGATACACGAGATCGGCGATAGCTTAAAATGGTATGATACCAGCAAGCCGCATCTAAAGCAGCATAAATATGTTAACGATAATTCAAAAAACACGCTCGACAACCTGCCGGCAGATGTGCGCAAAAAATATATAGACGAAGAACAGACTTATATAAACAACCCTGAATATAAAAGGGAGAGCGCCTTACTAAAGGAATGCATGGATAAGATATTTACTTACATGCGCAGCCCTGAGTACCGGCGGCGCATTGAAGATTGGCAAAAACAATTGCAAACCGCAATGGGCAAGGATTACGATGCCGCGTCCGGCAATAATGAAAATTCTGGAAAGTAAGTTTCATGGCTTAAATTGAACTAAATTTCTTAGCGCTGTTCAAAAAAATAACTATTCAGTTAACCTACTCAACTTACTAAAACCGTAATTTAGTACCTTCTAAACAGAAGGTACTTTTTTTATGCTTCAGAAGCTCAGCATTAATAATTACGCGTTAATTGACAACCTTGAAATTAGTTTCGACGGCGGTTTAAATATACTTACCGGCGAAACCGGGGCGGGAAAATCTATCATATTAGGTGCGCTCTCGCTTATCCTGGGTCAACGGGCCGAAAGCCGTTATTTTTTTAATCAGCAAAAAAAATGCGTTATAGAGGGTACTTTTAAAATAGGCGCATTTCATTTAAAACAGTTTTTTGAAGATAACG
>JBDUDE010000358.1:0-4364 GCA_040003105.1 Mucilaginibacter sp.
CCATGTCTCCCGGAATATTACTCACATTTATCATTGGTTATTTTTTGGTTCTCCTTGTTATATCCTGGCTAACCTCTCGTAAGTCGGCAGACAACGATACCTTCTTTGTAGCCAACCGTAATTCTAAATGGTACCTGGTAGCTTTTGGGATGATAGGCACGGCCTTAAGCGGGGTAACGTTTATCTCCGTCCCTGGCAAAGTTGGTGCACCCACTGGCGATGAGTTTGAATATTTCCAGTTTGTTTTGGGCAATGCCGTGGGCTTTGTAGTTATAGCTACGGTTTTGTTGCCACTTTATTACAGGTTGAAACTCACGTCGATATACAGTTATATTGAAGGAGCACTTGGGGTATGGAGCTATAAGACGGCGGCGGGGATATTTTTAATCAGCAGGGTTATCGGTTCCTCGTTTCGGCTTTATTTGGTGGTGATAGTTTTGCAGAAATTTATTTTTGATAGCTATGGAGTGCCGTTCGCTGTAACAGGGTTAATATGCCTGGTGCTGATATGGAGCTACACGTTTAAAGGCGGATTGAAAACTATTATCATCACCGACAGCTTACAAACGCTGTTCCTTGTATCGTCGGTGTTTTTGTCGATTTACTTTATTTGCCAAAGCCTGCACTATAATGTTTTTGAAGCGATTGAAGCGGTGAAGAATAGCAGCTACTCGAAAATCTTTTTCTTCAATGATTTTTTGACCAGCAAGTTTCATTTTAGTAAAGCATTCCTGGGAGGTGTATTTATTACCGTTGCCATGACCGGCCTCGACCAGGATTTAATGCAAAAAAACCTGAGCCTGAAAAATATCCGCGAAGCGAAAAAAAACATGTTCAGCTTTACTGCGGTGTTTGTAGTTATCAATATTTTCTTTTTGTGCGTAGGGGCATTGCTTTACATTTATGCGGCTAAATATGGCATCAAGGTTGAAAAAACTGATTACCTGTACCCAACCATCGCCCTAAAATACCTGGGCCTTTTACCGGCAATGGTGTTTATGCTGGGTTTAACAGCGGCCACCTTTGCTACTACCGATTCAGCTTTAACTGCGCTCACCACTTCATTCTGTGTGGATTTTTTAGGGTTTAATAAACGGGGCGATGTA
The DNA here is from genome assembly GCA_040003105.1 of Mucilaginibacter sp. Taxonomy (GTDB): domain Bacteria; phylum Bacteroidota; class Bacteroidia; order Sphingobacteriales; family Sphingobacteriaceae; genus Mucilaginibacter. Next base: position 1,107 of record JBDUDE010000358.1, read on the forward strand.
AACGGTAAGAAAATGGTGAGCACCCGCCACGTTGTGCACATTGCATTTTCGGGGTTGATGCTGCTGACGATAATTATTTTTAATGCTATAACCAATACCGCCGTTGTTAACGCCATTTTTAAAGTAGCCTCTTATACTTACGGGCCACTGCTTGGGCTTTATTCGTTCGGATTGTTCTTAGGTAAAAGGCAGGTGTTTGATAAGCTGGTGCCGTTTATCTGCTTGATATCGCCGGCAATTTGCTATTATTTAAGCATGAACTCGGCCCAACTATTAGGCGGCTACATTTTTGATAACGAGTTGATAATAGTAAACGGATTAATTACGTTTGTTGGACTATGGTTAACGTCGTCAAAGAAAGCTCAAATAAACTTAAATTACAAAAAGGCCTAAAACTTATCCATACTATCTATTGTACTATATAAATAATTACTTCTTCCGGACTTTTCGGTCTTTACCGACTTTCCGGACTTCTAACTACTACTATGACAGGTGAAGAAAAAATAAGACAAGCATTTGAGAATAAAAACTGGCAGGAAATAAAGGTAACCGATTCGTGGCAGATATTTAAAATTATGGCCGAGTTTGTGGATGGCTTTGAAAAGCTGGCAAAAATAGGCCCGTGTGTGTCCATTTTCGGGTCGGCACGTACGCATAATGATAATCCGTACTATAAGATAGCCGAAGACGCAGCCCGCATTTTGACCGAACGCGGCTACGGTGTGATATCTGGCGGCGGGCCGGGTATTATGGAGGCGGCCAACAAAGGCGCTTACGAGGCAGGGGGAAAGTCGGTAGGCTTAAATATTGAACTGCCCTTCGAACAGTTCCACAATAAATATATCGACAGGGATAAGATACTGGAGTTTGATTACTTTTTTATCCGCAAGGTAATGTTTATGAAGTACTCACAGGGCTTTATCGTACTGCCCGGCGGCTTTGGTACTATGGACGAATCATTCGAGGCCATCACGCTGATACAAACCGGTAAAATAGCCCGCTTCCCCATAATATTTGTTGGGGTGGATTATTGGAAAGGTTTATTTGCCTGGGTCGAGGAAAAAATGCTTGCACAGGAGCACAATATACATCCGGACGATTTGATGCTTTACCGGGTGGTGGATACCGCAGAGGAAGCCACCGAGCATATCTTCCGTTTTTACGACAAATATGTGTTGAAACCGAATTTTTAAAGAATCGCCGAACGTCGGTTGTTTTTTGTTGTGTAGTATACAATTATAATTATTTATTTTGCACGCTATGCACAAACCTAAAAAGCAGGCGGCCCTTGGTTTTATATTCGCCACGTTATTTATCGACGTTATGGGGTTGGGGATTATTATACCGGTGATACCCAAGCTGATAGAAAATTTGATTCATGGCGATGTTAGCGATGCATCGTGGTATGGGGGATGGCTTACCGCTGCTTATGCTGGTATGCAGTTTCTTTGCGCACCCATAATAGGCAATTTAAGCGACAGGTTTGGTCGCCGGCCGGTATTGCTTTGCTCACTTTTAGGTTTTAGTGTGGATTATGCATTTTCGGCATTTGCGCCAACTATAGCATGGTTATTTGTTGGACGGGTAGTTGCCGGCATCACCGGCGCCAGCTTTACAACGGCAAATGCCTACATAGCAGATATAAGCGAACCTGAAAAACGGGCGGCAAATTTCGGGCTGGTTGGCGTAGCATTTGGCCTGGGGTTCATTTTCGGGCCGGCACTGGGCGGATTGCTCGGAAAGTATGATGTGCATTATCCGTTTATTGCAGCGGCAGCGCTGGCTTTGCTGAATGCTATTTACGGTTACTTTATTTTACCTGAGTCTTTATCCCCCGAACACAGGCGTCCTTTTGAACTCAAACGTGCAAACCCGCTGGGCACGCTGCTGGCGCTAAAAAAGTATAAGTCGGTTATCGGGCTGGCGATGTCATTGTTCCTGGTTTATTTTGCTGTGCAGGCCGTTCAAAGCGTTTGGACCTATTACACCATCCAAAAATTTCACTGGAATAACGATATGGTGGGCTATTCGCTTGCTTTTGTGGGACTGATGATAGCGGCAGTACAGGGCGGGCTTATCAGGCTGATATTACCGAAGCTTGGCAACGAGCGAAGTATCTGGATAGGCCTGTTGTTATATGCCGCCGGCCTGGCGCTTTTTGCATTTGCCACCAAAGGCTGGATGATGTTCGCCTTCCTTATCCCGTATTGTTTGGGCGGCATAGCCGGGCCTGCCATACAAGGATACATAAGCACCAGCGTGCCCGCAAACGAGCAGGGCGAACTACAGGGCGGTTTAACCAGCCTGATGAGCGTAAGTTCGATATTCGGGCCGTTGCTGATGACAGAATCATTTTACTATTTTACCAAACCAAACCCATTTTTTCAATTCCCGGGGGCACCGTATATTATCGGTGCGGTGTTGATGCTGTTAAGCGCTATATTGGCAGTACGCAGCTTCAGGAAGAGGAGGTTAGAGGTTAGTTAATTGGAGATTAGAAATTAAACTTTGGAAGCGTTTTATCTAATCACTAACCTCTAACCTCCAATCTCTAAATAATAAAAACTTTTAAGCATATAATTCCTTTTCACATTGAACTAACAATATGGCAAGACCCGAAAAAAGTGCAGCACTTGGATTTATTTTTATAACCATTTTTATAGATGTGCTGGGGCTTGGCATTATTATACCGGTATTGCCAAAGTTGCTGCAGGCTTTAGGGCATATTAACGTGAACCGGGCATCTGAATATATTGGCTGGCTCACCTTCGCATATGCCAGTATGCAGCTGATTTTTGCGAGTATAATGGGAAACCTGAGCGACCAATACGGCCGTCGGCCAATTCTGTTAATTTCGTTATTTGGTTTTGGATTGGATTATGTGATAATGGCTTTTGCGCCAACCATAGCCTGGCTATTTGTTGGCCGTATTATAGCAGGCATTTGCGGGGCAAGTACATCTACGGCGACAGCTTACATCGCCGATGTAAGTACCGGTGATAAACGGGCGGCAAATTTTGGGCTGGTAGGTGCGGCTTCGGCCATTGGGTTGATATTTGGGATTGCCTTAGGGGCGTTTTTATTCGCCATTAACATCAGGCTGCCGTTTATAGCTGCTGGTTCATTTGCGTTTGCTAATGCGCTTTACGGGCTGTTTGTATTGCCTGAATCGCTGGCAAAGGAAAACCGGCGCAAGTTTGAATGGAGCCGCGCCAACCCGCTGTTATCACTGTTACGGATATATAAAAAACAACCTTT
>JBDUDE010000446.1:0-4358 GCA_040003105.1 Mucilaginibacter sp.
CGTTCCCATGCCACAACAGCGCCGTTTTTTGAAGCAAACACCGATATTGCCGGTGCAATAATTGCTTTACCCGCAATGTTCACCATGGAAACCGCCATTGCGCTTTTATGGCCATTGGCATCGGCGCATTCAAGGGCGTAGGTATAATTTACGCCTGGCCGTGTAGTTGTATCGCGGTATGACGTAAAACCCGCCGGGTAATTGGAGGTAACAGTTTTGTAATTGGAGTCGATGTTTGATTTGCGGTAGATATTATAATAAGCCTGGGTACGGTTAACGATCCGCATATCATACCATAGCAGGCGAACAGATTTATTTTCTGCCATCGCCCTAAAGTTTTTTGGCGTTTGGAAAGCAACCGGCACTTTGGTTTCGCCCGGGGCGGCGTAGGCAATTACCGAGTTCTTGCTTACCTTATTACTTAAGTTTTCACTTAACACAGTGTATGCATAATTGTAGCCTGCCTGCAGGTTATGCGATGTATCGATATAAGTATTTACCGAATCCATAACCGGCAATAACGTGGTGATACGTTGAAAGCCGTTATCGCGCCCAAAGCTGCGGCATACAAAATAGCCGCTTATCAGCTCTTTGGCTGGCGGATTAAGCCAGGTAATTTGCACACCCCCTTTTACCGGCATGGCTTTTACAGCTTGTGCAGGGTACAAATTCTCACCTTCCTGGAACAGGCCGAATGCCTTTATGCTGCGGGCGCTGTTGCGGCCTAATTTATCGGTCATCACCAGGTAATAGTAGTACTTAATGCCCGGGGTGATGCGGTGGTCAGTATAAACGGTATCGTTTGGCGGGTTCACGCCTATTTCTTCGTAGTTTTTGTCGTAATTGGTGCTGCGCATAATATGCACGCTACCAATGTACTCGGGGTTGGGCAGTACATAATGGAGTAAAATTGCACGTTGTTTCGAGTCGCCCCTTGCCATTATATGCTGCGCGGTAAGCAATTGCTGCGGGTTCATGCAGGTCGCGCTTATGGTATCTGAATGCACATTGCCCCCGCCGCCAAAAGGGTTTACCGGGGTAATATAATACCGGTAAATTTTATCAAAAGCAACATAAGCATCCTGGATAGAATAAATAAGCGAATCGTTGCGCACCGCGCTAACCATATTGGGTTTTATCAAACGAAATTCCTTCTCGTCGCCTGTTGCGCGGTATACGTTGAACATGTTTTGGCCGTTGTGGTCTCGCACAGACCAATCAATCATAATTGCATCGGCCTCGGTATGGCGATGCAGGAATTTAGGCGCCTTCTGGGTGAGCACTGTTGGGTAACTAACCCAGTTGCTTGCCATAGCATCGCCCGTGGGTACAGGCTGCTTGTTTTTAAATATACGGTACTGGTATGTTTTACCCGTTTGCACGGTTGTATCGGCAACCAATATCCCGAACGCCATTTGGCCGGGCAGGTAGCTTAGTTCGGTAGCAAGCGAATCAAAGGTTCTATATTTTTTCCACTTTGTCCAGGCTTCTCCTGCATCAAACCTGTGTATATCGCCCGAAAATATTTTTTTACCCCGCTTGTAATTATCAAGTAATTCACCGGCGTTTTGGGGACTGTGAAATTCCCTGATTGTTGCCCAACCTGCCGTTGCGCCTTTTTCACGCCGCTGTAAAATAAAGCCTGTGTTACCGCTCGAATCGGGGTAGGCCGGCGATGCAGCAGGGAAAGCATGGTATAAATACACTGCATTTTTGCCTGCAAAAGCGTTGTCGTCGTTTTGCTGGGCCGTTGCATAGCATGGCGCCAATGCTATGCAGAAAAGTATATAAATAAAATATCGCGACATTATCATTTTATATTTTTTCATTTTTATACAAATTAAAGCCCTGGCACAGGTGGTTGTGGTAAATCAAGCGAACCTGTAAAATCGCTGCCAAACAAATGGGCTGTTACAGTAGCAACATTGGGGAAAAGAAAGGTTGGCTGCTTCTCCAATCCCAATGTGAGTTTCAAATTCAAATCGCCGCCAATGCTCTTTTTAAAACATCCCGGGGGTATCTTTACACCAAGCACTTTTACCGGGTTACAGTCGCCGTTACAAATACCTGCGCCAATGTAGGCCTCACCGCCCAGTAATATCTGCGGGCCGGCTGTTAATGTTAAGTGGCTGGCTTTATAAAAGCTAACTGGGTTAAGGTCGGTAAAATTCAAATTGTCCATTACCATGTTTGCCTGCATGTTTGCTTCGGCATATAGCGATACCCCGGCACACACCAATCCTAAGCTTGCGCCCGCCGAAACGTTAACGTATGCTCCTATTTTTAAACCGCCAATTATTTTAGCATCGGTCAAATCAAATTTAAGCCCAAGGTAAGCATTTACATATAGGCCGTAATGCACGTGCAATGCTGCCAAAACCACGTCGAAGTCAATATCGGGCAGTATTGGCAGTTTCATGTCAACCCCCGCCACGAACAGCGAACCGGACAAATGCTTGAAGTTAGTGTCAAAATCATCGGGCAGTACGCCGTTGTGGAAAACAGGCGCTATTATTTGCAATAAGTCGGGGGTTATCTCGGCATTGCCAATCATAAACGCTGCCGATGCGCCATTAACAGGTAAAGGCATGCTCAGGTCTTTTACAATGCCTGCGCCCAATATGTACCATTGTCCGTTTCCAAACAGCATCTCAAGGTCGGCTTTAACAGTGCCTACCGGTGTGGACAGGTTATCGAGGTGCAACGACCCCACTACCGCTTTCTTATCAAAATCATATACAAGCCCGAAGCTCGCATCGTCAGAAACCGAGACATTCTTTACACCAATCTCCGCTTTGTTAACCACCATGTCGCCTTTAACTTCAAACAGCATATGTGTTGGTTTTGAGGCCTCCATGCCCGTCGCTGTCATGTCCCCCTCAAATTTAAAGTTGCTCCATTTATTATTAACAAGGGTCATATCGCCCTTAATTTTCGTCATTTGTTGCCCGTCGCCAAACGGTACCACATTCGGAGCATTTTCGTCTACGGTAACAGCTGCAATCGCTGCCGTGCCGAAGAAATTAACATCAAGGTTATATGGCCCGCCGGTTACCTTGTCCTGCAATTTCCCTTTTAAAATGAGGTTGTTGTTGGTAAAATCCTGCCCATCGGTGCCAAATTTTACCCTTATACCATTTGTGGTGAGTTTTAATCCGTCTATCGCCTCGTGTTTGTGCACCAGGTTACCGTTCGTGCTGGAATAATTAAGGCTGTAGGGCAAGTTCTCGGTACCGGTAAAACCAGGGATACTGAAATTGAGAGCTCCGTATATTCTGATATAGTCGTCGCCGTTTTCCATTTCAACCGGCTGAAAGTCGGCCATATTGTTCAATCTTAGCACCGGGTGGTCCGGCATTAACACAATGCGCGATTCACCGCCTTTGCTGTAAAGCGATATATTCATAATATTAACAGTTCCGTCTGCCAAATCGGGTAGTTTAGCAATTTTTGCAAGCGTGCCCCCGTCCGTTTTAGGCAGCATGGAGATCGACCAGCACCCGTACTTATAGTTGTATAAGGCCCCATATTTTGCAGCAGCATCGTAGCCGAACGAAGTGTTGGTAGCATTTGGGTCAATGCCGATAGGAACGCCAGCTATACCTATATTTTTAAGCGTAAGGCTGGCAAAGTCCATGGTATACTCACTTACCTGCATCCCCGTAAATGGAATTGTTATAGAGCCCGCCTTAACATTACCGTTAAGCGTTAACGCCCCCGACCCTATCGACCAATCGCTGCTCTGAATATGCCAGTCGTCAAGCGGAATATCTACCGGTGTTTTGCCGCTTACCGGCGCCATCATGTAATTACTTACCTGTATTTCACCAATATTTAAATTGATGTCATGCTGGTCAACATGTGCAAGGTAAGTGTGTATAATTGAATTCAGGTGCAGCCCGTCATACCATATATATCCACCGGCGGTAGCCGGGTAAATATTATTAAGCGTGTAGTGAAATCCATTGAATATATTCCCGCCGAACCCGTTACTGCATGCAAAGCTGTAAAACGGCGCTATAGCTATATTGGCTTTATCGGCTTTGAAAATATAAATCATGTGATCCACAGGCAGGAATGTGTCCGGGCCCTGGTAATTGTCTGACGGTATTGTACTATTAGCTGGTTTTGTTTTTTCAGGAATTAACGAGACATCATTGGCCATCTTAACATTGCCTGCAACATCGTCAGACGAAAGGATTGCCGTAGCCCCAACAACACCATCCGGCGCAACTAATATGCCTGAGCCAAATCCTTTAAGCTTCACCGAGTAAGTGCCATAAAGTGTCGCGTCTACGTTATTATCATCAACACTTACATTTGATATTTGCGGCTCAACCTTCGCATTGTTAATGCCC
>JBDUDE010000471.1:0-4351 GCA_040003105.1 Mucilaginibacter sp.
CCTTAACCTGCCACCCGCGCCAAAACCGCTTGGGGTTTATAAACCCTGTTTAATTGATGGAAAATATTTATATGTATCAGGCCATGGCACGGTACAGGACGACGGTAGCCTTATCATCGGACGGATAGGCGACACCATTAATATGGAAGATGGCAAACTGGCGGCCCGGCAAGTTGGCCTTGCCATACTGGCTACAATAACCGCTCATCTTGGTACTTTAAACAAAGTGAAACGGGTTATAAAAGTGTTAGGGATGGTTAACTGTACGCATGACTTTGAAAAACATCCTTTTATAATTAACGGCTGCAGCGAATTGTTTGCTAAAGTTTGGGGCGAGGATAACGGCATTGGCGTAAGAAGCGCAGTAGGGATGGGCTCGTTGCCGGATAATATCCCGGTTGAAATTGAAGCTTTGTTTGAGCTTTTTTAAGAAAGTCCGAAAGTCGGAAAAGTCCGGAAAGTCCGAAAGATTGTTTTGGGAATAATAAATAAGACCGTTTCAATAATGGCAGCCGAAGATTGGTACGCAATAAACGATATCGATAAATTAGATACACCCGCATTGGTGGTTTATCCTGACAGGGTGAGGCAGAATATCGCTACTGCTATTGGCATGGTTGATAATGTAGCCCGGCTTAGGCCGCACGTAAAAACCCATAAAAACGCAGAGGTTACAAACCTAATGCTGCAAGCCGGCATTACGAAATTTAAATGTGCTACAATTGCCGAGGCCGAAATGCTGGGTATGTGTAACGCGCCTGACTTGTTGCTGGCTTATCAGCCAATCGGGCCGAAACTGGATCGGTTTATTCAATTGATTTTATCGTATCCAAATACGAAATTTTCATGCGTGGTTGATAATTTGAATGCGGCTAATGAAATATCCAAAGCTGCCGTTCAAAACAAAATTAAGATTAATGTTTTTATCGATTTAAATGTTGGCCAAAACCGCACCGGCATTAGGCCAGGAGAGGATTCATTAAAGCTTTATGTTGATTGCGAAGCGCTGGCAGGGATAGAAATAATTGGCCTGCACGCATACGACGGTCATATTCATGAGGCCGATTTGGATACCCGGACTAAAGAGTGTGATAAGTGTTTTGAAGAGGTGGTTAAACTGCAATCGGAAATTGTGGCAAAAGGTTATGCTAAACCAAAAATTATTGCGGGCGGTTCGCCAACGTTCCCTATTCATGCCAAACGAAAAGAGATTGAATGCAGTCCCGGTACTTTTGTTTATTGGGATAAAGGCTATCAAAGCGGCTTTACCGAACAGGATTTTTTAGCAGCAGCTTTGGTGGTTACGCGCGTAATATCATTACCCGCTGAAACTACGTTATGTTTGGACCTGGGCCACAAATCCATAGCTGCCGAACGTGAATTAAAAACGCGTGTGTATTTCATCAATGCCCCGGAACTGGAAGCGATCGGCCAAAGTGAAGAACATTTGGTTGTTGAAGCAGGAAAAGATCACAAATATAAAACTGGCGATGTTATTTACGGTATGCCCTACCACGTTTGCCCCACAGTTGCCTTATATGAAAGAGCAGTCACGATAGAAGACCATAATATAAGCGGCGAGTGGAAAAATATAGCCCGCGACAGGAAGGTTACAATATAAGACTGTAGAGACACAATACTTTGCGTCTCTCTGCAATAAATTAATTGATCAGAGACACAACGTATTGTGTCTCCACAAAAAACAAATCATGTTTACCATCGACGCTCATTTAGACCTTAGTATGAATGCCCTTGAATGGAACCGCGATTTGCGGAAACCCATCGCAGAAATTAATGTGCGCGAAGCCGGCCTTACAGATAAGCCCGACCGCTCGAAAGGTGTTGTTTCGTTACCTGAATTACGTAAAGGCAATATTGGTTTGGTTGTGGCCACTCAAATTGCGCGCTATGTTGCTCCGGGAAACCCGCTACCCGGCTGGCACTCGCCCGAACAGGCCTGGGCGCAAACGCAGGGCCAGGTTGCCTGGTACAAGGCAATGGAAGATGCCGGCGAGATGGTGCAGGTGAATGATTTGGAGAGTTTAGAAAAGCATCTTAACCTTTGGAATAATGGGCAGCCAAACGATACCAAACCTGTAGGTTACATTTTAAGTTTGGAAGGTGCGGATTCAATAGTTACTATAAAACATTTGGAACGGGCTTATAACTATGGTTTGCGGGCTGTCGGCCCGGCACACTACGGCCCCGGCCGCTATGCGCAGGGAACCGATGCCACAGGTTTTATGGGCCAGGAAGGGCATCGACTTTTAAAAGAAATGGAACGGATCAATATTATTTTAGATGCCACCCATTTATGCGATGATAGCTTTTGGGAGGCATTAAACCATTTTAACGGCCACGTTTGGGCCAGTCACAACAATTGCCGCGCATTGGTGAACCATAATCGCCAGTTTAGCGATGAGCAGATAAAAGAACTTGTAAATCGCGGCGCTGTAATTGGCGGTCCATTGGATGCATGGATGATGGTGCCGGGATGGATTAGAGGAAAATCAAACCCTAAAGAAATGAACTGCAGCCTGGAGGTGATGATAGACCACATCGACCATATTTGCCAGCTTGCCGGTAATGCAATGCACGTGGGTATCGGCTCCGACCTTGATGGCGCATTTGGCCGCGAGCAGTGCCCTTATGATTTAGAAACTATCGCTGATTTGCAGAAAATACCATCGATATTAAAAAACAGGGGCTATACCGAAACTGATATCGAAAATATGATGCATGGCAACTGGTTAAGGTTTTTGCGTAAGGTTTGGAGGTAAATGATGTCAAAAGAAAAAGAGAGGCTAAAAGATTCATCATGGAAAAAGTGGGGGCCTTATGTAAGTGACCGCCAATGGGGAACCGTGCGCGAAGATTATAGCGCAAACGGCGACGCCTGGAATTACATCACGCATGATATGGCCCGCAGCAAGGCCTATCGCTGGGGCGAAGAAGGCATCGGCGGGATATGCGATAATGAACAGCTTTTGTGTTTTGCCGTTGCTTTATGGAACAAAAAGGACCCAATTATAAAAGAGCGTTATTTCGGCTTGAGCAACCCGGAAGGTAACCATGGCGAGGATGTAAAGGAATTATACTATTACCTGGACAATACGCCAACGCACTCGTACCAAAAAATGCTTTATAAATACCCGCAGCAGGAATTTCCCTACGCCTGGCTTGTAGACGAAAATAAGCGCCGCACCCGCAACGACCCGGAATTTGAATTAATTGATACCGGTATATTTAATAACGACGATTATTTTGATGTATTTATTGAGTATGTAAAAAACACCCAACACGATACGTTAATTAAAATAACGGTTAATAACAGGGGCAGCGTGGACGCAGCCTTAAATGTGCTGCCAACAATATGGTTTCGCAATACCTGGGCCTGGGGATATGATAGCTACGTACCTGAGCTAACGGCCGACTCGCATGGCGTGATAGAAATTTACCACCAGCATTTCGGGCAGATGTGGTTGAATGCCGAGGGCTCGCCCGAGTTGATGTTTTGTGACAACGAAACCAACGCCCCACGTTTATATGGTGCCAACAATGACAAACAATTTTACAAGGATGGCATAAACGATTACATTGTTCATGGAGCAGCTACTGTCAACCCGAAAAAAACAGGAACTAAGGCCGCGGTAAACTTTGATGTAAATGTGCCGGCAAAACAAAGCGTTACGCTCAGGCTGCGTTTATCAACCGATGCAAGTAACGGATTTGATGATTTTGATAAATTGTTTGATACCAGGAAAGCGGAAGCAGACGAATTTTATTCGGATTTAAGCAAGGGGGTTGAAAATGCCGATAAAATCCTAATTCAGCGGCAGGCATTGGCCGGTATGCTTTGGAATAAGCAATTTTATTATTACGACATTAATCACTGGCTGCATGGCGACCCTGCACAGCCTGCGCCACCAACGCAAAGGCAAAATACCCGCAACAGCAAATGGACGCATTTTAACACCCGGGATATAATATCCATGCCAGATAAATGGGAATACCCCTGGTTTGCGGCCTGGGATTTAGCCTTCCATTGTATCCCTTTGGCTAAGGTGGATATGGCCTTTGCCAAAAATCAACTTAGTTTGTTGATAAAGGACTGGTACATGCACCCTAATGGGCAGCTGCCGGCTTACGAGTGGGACTTTAACGATGCGAATCCGCCTGTACATGCCATGGTTACCTGGACGATTTATCAACAGGACAAAGCGGCAAACAATAATGTTGGCGACACAAACTTTCTCGAGCGTATATTCCACAAGCTGATGCTGAACTTTACCTGGTGGGTAAACCGCAAGGACGCATCGGGCAATAATATTTTCGAAGGTGGATTTTTGGG
>JBDUDE010000862.1:0-4350 GCA_040003105.1 Mucilaginibacter sp.
TGGCACATGTTGTATAAGCTTTGAGATCATATATGAAATTTTTCCGCTTAGACTTATTGACGTTGTTAATAAGTCTTTTTATTTTGAATAGTTGTAAAAACCAGGATACTATTGGCTTGGGTGTTAATTCACAAACCCAGGTTAACGGAATTATGGTTGATACTTCAACAATAGTTGTTAATACGGTTAAAGAAGATTCAGTAGTAACTTCGGGGCTTACGAAGGCCCCCCTGGGTTATTTCCAGGATCCTATTTTCGGCACAACAGAATCAAACCTGGCCGCCAGCCTTAGCTTGCCGGGTACTACAGGGTACTCTCTGCCTTCAGGTACCATATCTATCGACTCCACCCGGCTTGTATTGCACTATGTTGATGGGTTTTATGGCGATTCGGTTGCCTCAAGCTATAAGTTAAACCTTTACCAGTTGCAGGAAGCATACAACGTGAACACCGGGTATTATGCCAGCAAGGTATGGAAGGTTAACCCTGCGCTGTTGGGTTCAATTACATTTAAGGCCCGCCCGCACGATTCAATTAAGATCACCAATATAATAAATGGAAAACCCGATTCGCTTATTAAGGTACCGGCGCAAATTAGGGTGCCTATTGATAACAATTTTATAATTACCAACTTTTTTAATGCCAGCAGCGCCACGCTTGCATCAAACAGTGTTTTTCAAAATGCTATTAAGGGTTTGTATTTAACGCTTGACAAAGCACAAACAACTGGCGCCGGGGGCACATTTATGTTATCAAACGCCGACTCGGTTAACGTTTATTGTAAAATTACCAATAATGGTGTTATTGATACTACAACCATAAAGTTGCCAATAAGCCAGGTTGCCGCATCAATTACGCATACCTATTCAACAACCATTAATGCCGAACTTGGTAACACCACTACCTCTGGCAATGTATTTTATTTGCAGGGGCTTGCAGGCCTGCGCACTAAAATAAGCTTCCCCAATTTATTGGCGAACCTGCGGAGCAGCCTGGCAACCACTGGTGAAGACATTGTACTAAACCGTGCCGAATTGGTTATTACCCCGGCTCCGGGATCCTATACGCAATACCGGCCATTGCCGAAAATTACGATATATAAACTTGATATTGCCCACCAGCGTGTTTTATTGCAGGATGCCACACTCAGCGATTCCCGCTCATTGGGCGTAGGTAGCTTCGGCGGTTTTTACAGTTCAAAAACTAACCAATACCATTTTATTATTACCGCCTATCTGCAGGATCTGTTATTGAAAAAAACATCTGACTATGGCACATATATAGCCCCGGTAGATACACTTAACAGGAGTAGCGTTGACTTTACTGCAACTCCATCCATTGCTGCGCGTTCGGTTGTCGTAGGATCAGACAAAACGTCGCCGTACAGAATAAAACTGAACATTATATACACCAAAATAAAGAAGTAGGTGTTCGTGACCGGAGATTAGAGGTCATTAATTATAAAAAATACCAGGAACCGGAAGATAACGAACACATTTATCTCCCGGTTTTTTGTTCAAATACCTTGCATTTTTTCTAATCCTACTGTTTGTATTCAGAAGTTGTACATACTTCTTAAAATAATTTAATATCAACGATATCCCCTATATTTCATCAAATAATCACTAATGTTGTTACTTTTGCGTCGAAAACATTATTAAAATAACTATCTATTTATGTGTGGAATTGTAGGTTACGTTGGCTTTAGGGATGCTTACCCTATTGTTATAAAGGGCCTTCACAGGCTTGAATACCGCGGATATGACAGCGCCGGGGTATCGCTATTTGACAAAGAATTAAAAGTATATAAAAAGGCCGGTAAAGTTAGCGACCTGGAAAATTTTGTAAAAGATGTTGAGCTTGGCGGTACAATTGGCATGGGCCACACCCGTTGGGCTACACACGGTGTACCAAGTGACAGGAATTCGCACCCGCATGCTTCGGGCAATCGTAAGCTCACTATCATCCACAATGGCATCATCGAAAATTATGGCAACATAAAGGAAACTTTGTTGAGCAAGGGCCATGTATTTACCAGCGATACGGACACAGAGGTATTGATACATCTTATTGAGGAAATACAGGATGTAACCGGTTTGGATTTGCAGGAATCTGTAAGGGTTGCGTTAAACAGGGTTGTAGGCGCCTATGCAATAGCTATAATGAGCGAAGACGATCCTGACCTGCTGATAGCAGCCCGCAAAGGTAGTCCGCTGGTTATTGGTGTTGGCAAAGGCGAGTACTTTGTAGCATCAGATGCAACGCCGATTGTGGAATACACCAAGAACGTTATCTATTTAAATGATAATGAAATTGCCTACCTGCGCCGTGAGGACCTGCTGATAAAGAATATTGACAACACTGTTCAAACGCCGTATATCCAGGAGCTTGATTTAAAGCTTGACATGCTTGAAAAAGGCGGCTTTGACCATTTTATGCTTAAGGAGATATATGAGCAGCCCCGCTCGATACGTGATTGTATGCGCGGCCGTATCTATCCCGAAAAAGGCCTTGTTAAATTGGGCGGATTAAAGGAATATACCGAAAAGCTAAAAAATATCGACCGCATTATCATAGTTGCCTGCGGTACTTCATGGCATGCCGGTTTGGTAGGTGAATATTTGATTGAAGAATACGCCCGGGTACCGGTTGAAGTTGAATACGCTTCGGAGTTCAGGTACCGCAACCCGATAATTACCGAAAAGGACCTGGTGATAGCGATTTCACAGTCTGGTGAAACAGCAGATACCATGGCAGCCATCGAACTTGCAAAAGAAAAAGGGGCCACAATTTTTGGAATTTGCAATGTAGTTGGCGCATCTATACCGCGTACCACCCATGCAGGTGTTTATACCCATGCAGGGCCCGAAATTGGGGTAGCATCAACCAAAGCATTTACTGCCCAGGTAACTGTTTTAACCCTGATAGCCTTTTACATAGCCCAGCAACGCGGAACAATTAAAGAAAGTAAGTTGATAGAATATTTAACCGAACTGGATGAGATTCCGGAATTGGTTGAACAATGCTTAAAACTAAACGACCATATAAAAGATATTGCCTGGGAGTTTAAAGACTCTACAAACTGCCTGTTCTTAGGCCGTGGCAGTTCGTTCCCGGTAGCACTTGAAGGTGCGCTTAAACTAAAGGAAATCTCATACATCCACGCCGAAGGCTACCCTGCTGCTGAAATGAAGCACGGGCCGATTGCCTTGATTGACAATGATATGCCGGTGGTATTTATTGCCACTAAAGATTCATCATACGGAAAAGTTGTAAGCAACATCCAGGAAGTAAAAGCCCGCAAAGGGCACGTTATTGCCATTGTAACCGAAGGCGATACCGAGGTAAAAAGCATGGCCGATTACATAATTGAAATACCGCAAACCGGCGAAGCATTTGTGCCGCTGCTGGCGACCATACCATTGCAATTATTGGCTTATCACATAGCGGTAATGCGCGGCTGCAACGTTGACCAGCCAAGGAATTTGGCGAAATCGGTAACGGTGGAATAGGGGAAAAAGTCCATAGTCGATGGTCGATAGTCCATGGGACTACACGACACAAAAAAGAGGGTAATCCATTAATGGAATACCCTCTTTCCTTTTTTACCATGGTCTATGGACTATCGACCATCGACTAAACATGCGCCGCCATCGAGCTCATTGCTGCGTCCATATCAAGCTGCAGGCCTTTGGCTATGGCCATCCCAAGGCCAATATCAGCCCGGAACCAGTGGCAAAGCTGGCGGTTTACTATCAAATCTTTTTTAGGCCCGTCAATGCCACCCATGGAGTTAACTATGTTGCTTATCAAGTCATGTTTGGCAGCGTCGCTCATCAGGCGATACAAGTTGCCGGGTTGTGTGTAATGGTCGTTTTCGCCTTCGGCGTTGCGATTGTACCAATCGGCTACGCCTGTGCCTAAGTCCCATGACGGCTCTTTGTAGGCTTCGTCAGCAACAATATCATCAAAACTGTTAGGGAAGTAGTTTGGCGCCGAGCCCTGGTTGCCATCTACACGCATCTGGCCGTCGCGTTCGTAGTTGTTTACAGCAAACGGGCAGCGGTTTACAGGTATCTGCTCATAATTGCCGCCTAAACGATGCCTGTGGGCATCCGGATACGAAAGCAAGCGGCCCTGGAGCATTTTATCGGGTGAATAGCCAATGCCATCAACCACGTGAGCAGGAGCAAAGGCCGACTGCTCAACATGTGCAAAATAATTGTCCGGGTTTTTGTTCAGCTCAAGCACACCCACATCTATCAGTGGAAAATCGCCGTGTGGCCATACTTTGGTAAGGTCGAAAGGGTTCCACTGGTAGGTTTTGGCTTGTTCTTCGGTCATCACCTG
>JBDUDE010000836.1:0-4336 GCA_040003105.1 Mucilaginibacter sp.
CCGCCAATTGGGTTTCTTAAATCATGGGCCACGGTGCGCAATATCCGGTCTTTCTCCTGGCTGCTTTGTTTTAATTCGTCCAGGGTAACTTCCAGGTCATTCTTTTGGCTGCTTATCCGGGTGTTTAAATCCTGTACAACCTGTATGTCGCTTTTTGATTTTCTCCAGTTACGGTATACCAGCATTACAATTATTATTGCCATTACGGCACAAATTACAGCCAGGTATATGTAAATCAGTTGCACCTTGTTATTATCCTTCAGGCTTTCAATCTGGTATTGTTTATCGTAGTTGGCTTGCTGCTGGTTTACATCGGTTTCTTTTAACGAACTTGAGCGTTTGGTTATCGAGTCTTTTAACGCGTTGTATTTTTCAAGATGCGTAAAGGCCTTTGAAAAATCGCCGGTTTGCACGTAATATTTACTCATCAGCCAGTTCCAATTGGTTTCAGCCTCTTCATTTTTTACAGTGTCGAGTTGCCGGCGTAAATCAGCAAACAATGCGACAAATGGCTGGTATTGATGATTGTTAAAGTATAATTTACCGAGGTTTATTTCAACCAGTTCGGCGTTTTGGAAATCGTTTGATTTATTAAGATTTATGTTGATGCTTTTTTGCAATAATTGAGCGGCTTGCTGGTGCTGCCCCTTCAGCATCGCAATCTCGCCCTGGTTGCCATAGGTAACTGCGCGTGCCACATTTATGAGTCTTGTTTGGCCCGGCCCGGTATACTTGCCGCTATGTGCGTCAATATATTCAAGTGTCTTTGTAAAATAGACCGCCGCACTATCTAAATCGCCGTTGTTTTTAAAGCTCTCGCCAATGTTATCAAGAACTTCCTGGCGCTGGTAAAACGATACAAAACTTTCTTTGTACGACACGCTTTGCCGGGAGCATTCTTTAAAATACTTAGCAGCCTCGGCATAGTGGGCCTGCTTAAACATTACCATACCCATGCGGTAGGTATATTCGGCGAGTATTTCGTTTTTTAGGTTGTTTTTACCCATAAAATAGCCCTGGTAATAGCATTGGTAAGCCAGGCTATACTGCGAAAGGCTAAAATATGAATCGCCTACGGCAAAGTTGGCCTCGGCATAATTGCTTACATACTGCTTGCTGCTAACGCTTTTCTTAGCCATCATCAGCATGCTGTCGGCATATAAAAGGGCTATTTTGGGCTGTTTGATACCCTTTTTATAGTACACGTACTTTAAGCCATAGTAACGGAAAATATCGTTAACAAATGGGTGTTTAATCTGGTGAAAAGCAGAATCAATAAACTCCTGTTCCTGCTCGAGTGTATGATGATGTATGGGTTTTGCCAGTTCGGTTGTAAATGCCTTGAACGGTTCCGAGTAGTCGCCGGTATCGGCATTCTTCTTTGCACACGAAAATAACAGGCAAAAAATAGCCGGGACAAGTAAAAGCTTGTTAATCAGGGTAGTTTTATTAATTACAGGGTCGGGCACCATTAACAATATGTAAGTACAAATATACAGCTCATTCTCAAACGAATAAGATTTACCTACGTTAAACGGTTTTTATTAATTTAAGGTTACCTTTATTTAAAGGCCTCCAGCCCGGTTACATCCATGCCTGTTATAAGCAGGTGAATATCATGCGTTCCCTCGTAGGTAACTACCGATTCCAGGTTCATCATGTGCCGCATTATCGGGTATTCGCCGGTTATGCCCATGCCACCCAGCATCTGGCGGGCATCGCGGGCAATATTCAACGCAGTTTCAACGCTGTTACGCTTGCTCATTGATATTTGTGCAGGGGTTGCCCTGTTCTCGTTTTTTAACGTGCCTAAACGCCAAACCAATAATTGCCCTTTGGTTATTTCGGTAATCATTTCGGCCAGCTTTTTCTGCTGTAGCTGGAAACCGCCTATGGCTTTACCAAATTGCTTGCGCTCTTTTGAATAACGTAAGGCAGTGTCGTAGCAATCCATAGCAGCGCCCAGTGCACCCCAGGCGATACCGTAGCGGGCCTGGTTAAGGCAACCCAGCGGGCCTTTTAAACCAGCAACATTTGGTAACAGGTTTTCTTTAGGTACTTTAACGTTATCAAAAACCAACTCGCCGGTTGATGATGCCCTTAACGACCATTTGTTATGTGTCTCGGGCGTGGTAAAGCCTTCCATGCCGCGCTCAACAATTAAACCGTGTATTTTGCCCGCTTCATTTTTGGCCCACACAATTGCAATATCGGCAAAAGGCGAGTTTGATATCCACATTTTGGCGCCGTTTAATACATAATGGTCACCAGCATCTTTAAAGTTGGTAGTCATGCCGCCCGGGTCCGAGCCCTGGTCGGGCTCTGTAAGGCCGAAGCAGCCCATCAGCTCGCCCGTGGCTAATTTGGGCAGGTATTTGTGTTTTTGTTCTTCGGAGCCATACGCATAAATAGGATACATCACCAGCGAACCCTGCACCGATGCAGTGGAACGGATACCCGAGTCGCCGCGCTCAATTTCCTGCATAATGATGCCATAGGCCATGTAATCAAGCCCAGCACCACCATATTCAACCGGGATGGTAGGGCCGAATGCGCCTATTTCGCCAAGACCTTTTATAAGGTGTTTAGGAAATTCCGCACGCTGTGCATAATCTTCAATAATTGGGCTTACTTCTTTTTTTACCCAGTCGCGCACGCTGGCGCGTACCAGTTTATGCTCATCAGAGAGTAATTCATCAGCTAAATAGTAATCAGGCGATTCGTAGATATCTTTTTTAGACATATGCTTAGTGTATAATTGGTGGGCAAAGATATAGCATTTAAAGTGGACTTATTTAATCCAAAAATGCTGTTTTTAGATACCACAAGCCACTTTATATCAAAAACTATGTTTAAATAGTTTAAACATGGTTTTTGATGAAAATGTCTACCTGAAAATATTTCTCCATTAATACTAAAATTATTCCACCGCTGCGATCATCTGATGGTATATCAGGATACGATGACGGATTAAGGCAAACTATCAGCACGGATAGATAGCCATCTGTGCCCCCGGGAGTTCATTTGCTGATGATGCATTTTATTGATTAAACCAACTCTTAAACCAACTTTTAAACCAACAAAATCTGCTACTTTTGAAACATGATAACCATTTCCTTACATGGCGCAGAGTTTTTCGCTTTTCACGGCTTTTATCCCGAAGAACAAAAACTTGGCTGTAAATTTATTGTTGATATAGATGTAAGCTTTACGCCCCCTGGTGATATTAAAGCGGATAAAATAAGCAATACCGTTGATTACGAGCGGGTTTACGGGATTGCCGAGGAGAAAATGAAAAAAACGACCAAATTAATTGAAACCGTTGCGCAATCAATAGCAGATGAAATAAAGCGCCAGTTTTCATTTGCTGATACCATTCGCGTATCCATTAAAAAAATGAACCCGCCCTTGAAGGGCAGGGTCGGGTATTCCAATATTGTTATAACCGTATGACGTTCAATAAAATATCCGAAGGCATTCTTGCCGCAATTAAAACTATTGTCGGCGATGCTGATGTTATTACCGGCCACGACGATCTTGAAAAATACAGCCACGACGAAACCGAGGATTTGCGCTTTTACCCGGAAGTTGTTGCCCGGCCAAAATCGCCCGAAGAGGTTTCGGCATTAATGAAGTTGTGTAATGAGAATTTGATTCCCGTTACCCCACGCGGGGCCGGTACCGGTTTAAGCGGCGGCGCGTTGGCTATATTTGGCGGTTTGCTAATTTCGATGGAGCGTTTTAACAAAGTGCTGCAAATTGATGAGCAAAACCTGCAGGCTACCGTAGAGCCCGGCGTAGTTACCGAAGTTTTTATGGATTTAGTGGCCGAAAAAGGCCTTTTGTACCCCGTCGACCCCGCCAGCAAGGGCAGCTGTTTTATAGGTGGCAATGTTTCGCATGGCTCCGGCGGGCCGAGGGTGGTAAAATACGGTACTATAAGAGAATACATTCTTAACCTTGAAGTCGTGCTGCCGTCCGGCGAAATTATCTGGACAGGCGCTAACACTTTAAAATATGCATCAGGGTATAACCTTACGCAGCTAATGATAGGGTCGGAAGGTACTTTGGGTATTATTACCAAAATAGTCGTAAAGCTTATCCCGCGCCCAACTTTGGATGCGTTGCTGTTAGCTTCATTCAGTAGTAACGAGGCAGGCTGCGCAGCCGTCTCGGGTATTTTCAGGGCGGGGATAGTACCATCGGCACTTGAATTTATGGAGCGGAGAGGAGTGGAGTGGGTTAATGAAAATGATGGCCTGGCGTTCGACCTTAAGGACGGCGTTGAAGCATTTTTATTGATAGAAGTTGACGGCACCAACCAGGATGTAATTTT
>JBDUDE010000556.1:0-4326 GCA_040003105.1 Mucilaginibacter sp.
GTCAACCAGAGCTACTCTACCTTTTCTAACTAATTGTTGAATAGTAGGCATTCTTCCTTTTTTTGTTTATTTGTTTTAATCCCGTCACCCACCAACACAGCGGGCAGTTTTTCGGGACTGCAAAAGTACGGACTTAATTTGTGATTTTCAAGTGGTTGGGAGATTTTTTTCGGAGAGTGGTTGATTAGGTTGATTAAGTGAGTGGTTTTTATAATACCATTAAGGTTACTTTCTGATTATTAAAGTATTAAGATAAAATATTAGTGACGATGAAAGCTGTATGGAAGATATTGAAAGAACATCCGATTGCGCTGGCGTTTTATGCTTTTTACTTTTGGGTTTTTATATCATCGTGCTTGCGCGAAATTGAGTTTGAGACAATCATGAAACAGAACCATGGCCAATGGCCTTACGGAGTACGGGAATGGGCAGGCGTACCAATCATATTAATAGCATCGATATTCTTCTTAATAACTGCCGTGTGTACCGCTGTCGTAAAAAAGAAACTCTTTTATGTATTTCTGATGGTATTTATCATAATCCCAGTAATAATCTACCATTATATTTAACATACCCGTTTACTTGAAAATACGCTGATTCAGACCCCGTTGTCACAACTGTCACAACCCGTAACACTGTGACAGCTGCGACAGAGGTATCGATAAATTATTTGCCCGTTTGTCCACAACTACCCCTTACCCAAAAACGGGCGGACAAAACCATAAAATCTAAAACACCATGTCATTTCGAACGCAGTGAGAACTATCTCTTGAACGAAGTGAAAAAAACTTCTGCGCTTTGCCTTTCCGTGTGCTCATCACTTGGACAAGTTTTCTCCTCGTACCTCGTCGAAATGACATATTTATTTGATAGGATTTGCAAATTCAAAATTAACTTGTCACGGTTGTCACACTGTCACACCCCGTAACACTGTGACATCTGTGACAAGGCTATTGTCTGAACCATGATTTGCCTGATTTAATGATTAAAGGATGCCTGCCCCATGCTAATCAAACTGTAACGCTTGTAACGACTGTTAATCCCTATTCCAACCGTTCCAGGCGTTACAGCGGTATAAAGAAAATCCTCATCTTACTGGCTGATAAGCTTTAATATTTCGCCGTGTTCGCCGTGTATTTCCTCGTCCGATATCACGGTGAACTTATAGGTGGTGTTGAGATCCCGGACTTTAACTGTTATTTTTTTACCACTGATATCATAAGTGCTGCTCCAGACGATATCGCCTCCCGGATTTATGCCGGCAGTGCCATCGGGCTTTAAAGTAAGGGTGATTCCGCCTTCCACGAGGTCAGTGGCCGGTGCGGTTCTGGCTTGGGCATATGTTTTTTCGACTTTTATCTCCAGGGCGTCCTTTTTACAGGCATTTAAGCTGAGCACAGCAATAAACATAAGCAGGGCGCATAAAGTTCTGGGAAATGTTAAGGTCATTGTAGTTTTCATATCATTTAAGGTTGATGGTATTATAGTTAACAATACGCGATGAACCAGCATAACGCTACATTCAAGTTTCGATGTTATGGAACAACGATTGTCTTGGTTTGAATGGTAAGCACACACGCTTGACACCTTTGCCTGTTAACACGCTACCTGCCGCATGCTAATCAAACTGTACCCTCTTGTAACGACTGTCAATCCCCTTTACAACCGTTCCAGGCGTTACAATGGTATGAGCACATCAGCCGCTTGTCACACTATCACAACCCATAACACTGTGACAATCATCATCGCAGTGCTTGTCCGTTTTTTCCATAACCACCAGCCATTCAAAATCGGACGGACAAAACGATAGTAAAATTAACTGTCACACTTATCACACCTGTAATATTGTGACAGTGTGACAAGCCAAAAAAGCTATGTCATTTCGAACGTAGTGAGAAAACTTGTACGACTTGCCTTTCCGCGTGCTTATCGCGTTTATAAGTTTTCTCCTCGTTCCTCGTTCGAAATGACATGTTTATTTGGTTTATTGGGTTTGAAAATTTTAAATTAGTGTTTAAATAAACCGAGATTTGAAAAAGGCAATTAGGCAACCCATCATTCAACATTCACATGAACATACAGGAACAGATCAACGCGTATATCACCAGCCAGCCTGAACCAAAACGCAGTGAAATGCAGGAGTTGCATACACGCATACTTGAGGCATTGCCAGGCTGTAAACTATGGTTCCAGGACGGTAAAAACGCCGACAATAAAACGGTCAGTAACCCTAATATCGGCTATGGACTTTACACCATAAAATATGCCGATGGAAAGACCAGGGATTTTTTCCAAATTGGTTTGAGCGCGAATACAATGGGGATGTCCGTCTATATCCTTGGTCTTACGGATAAAACATACTTAGCCCAAACGTATGGTAAAGAACTGGGCAAGGCAAGCGTAACCGGGTATTGCATTAAGTTCAAAAAATTAAAAGATATAAATATTGATGTACTTGAAGCGGCAATACAGGATGGCGTTGAGATTACAAGGGAAAAGTAGATTTCAAATTATGACTCCATTTATTTCACATCCATTACAGTGGTATCAGCAACTTGTCACACTATCACAACCCATAACACTGTGACAGGCGTGACAAGCATTCGCACATCCGAAATCCGCACATCCGCATATCGATTTTTTATCTGTCACATCCATCACGTCAAAAACAGTGTGACATGCCTCATTTTCAAATCATCTAATCACCAAATCTTCAAATTCCCACATTATCAGCCGTCCGCTTTGTCCCTGCCAACCGGCTACTCAAAACCGGACGGAAAAAACATCGGTGATTTTTAAAAATGGAAAGCTTTACTGATTAAATTAAGCCCTCCGAGGTTAGTATATCTTTTATCTCGTCTTTGCCAATAGTCGATTCCTCCGATTTGTCAAAAATGGTAATCAATAAAATATCAGTTGACTCAACGTTTTCCTGTACCAGATAAGTTATAACACGAAATCCGCCACTTTTTCCTTTTCCTTTGGATTCGTCGGCTAGCCTTATCTTGTAAATATTGGCTCCGTAATTATCTCCTAACCGGGGATTTTTAATTAGCTCTTCTTCGAGATTTTTTAAATTGGATTGAAGCGTGTGATATTTCTTTAATAGTCGCTTAGCCTTTTTAATAAAAAATGCAGTAAGGACAACTTTATTCGCCATTGAAAAGATCGGACATTGAATACCCTTTGGAAGTACCCTCCTGAATTTTTTTTGCTTCTCTTAGCCCTTCTCTGATGTCATTTAAAAGCTTTTTCTTTTTCAATGATTCTTTATCAGAAATAACGGAGATAACCTCCCCGCCCATCTCCTTCACTATTGCAGACAATTTGGTTTTAGCTTTTCCCGGAACCTGTATGGTCATTGTGGTCATAACTCAAAGATAATTGTTAATTTTTGTAGTTACAACTATAGGTACAAATCAAATTGTAACGCGTGTAACGCCTGTTATCCCCCATTCCAAACATAACAGGCGTTACAGCGGAATAATAACCAGAAATTTTTTTGATGAACCATCATCCCGGGTTTAACTGGCCGGGATGATGGTTACAGGTAGATTATCTGCCGCCAAAGTAACGGTTAACAAATAGGAATTTTGTCAGGGTAGTTTAATAAAGAAAAACATTTTCTTGTGGCGAAATAAAACAAAGTTGAAAATTCTCACTAATTTCCCTTTTCATATCGCTCCACTGCTTTCTTCATTTGCCTGTCGACAATCTTTAATTCTAACCATATTAAAAAGATAAATACGCCAAGAAAAAATACGGGTGCGACCATTGCCGCATAATCCTCATGATTTATCAGCGCAGAAAGGCCTGTAGCAAGTAACCCCATCGCAAGGAAAACAAAGAGGCAAGTCGGAAAAAAGCCAAGTCGCAGCCGGTATCCGCTATTTGTCTCATCCTTTGGGAAACTGATTACTATTTTTGGCAGGAGTTTTTCAAGAGAAGTGTGCAGTCGCGTAAATTTAACGTCCCGTTTGTCATCAAGTCCCAAAAAAAGCTTTTCGGAACCCATATTATGCTCGGCAGAAGTAAAGTCAAGTGAGCGCGTTCGTTTAATTGCCACTTTTCGCATCGCCGTTTCAAGCAATTGTTTTTCGTTATCGGGTAATTGCACACTTTTGAAATAAATCATAACAAGGTTTTATAGTTGAATGTAAAAGTATAACTATTAGCATTAGCTTCATCAAAAACATCAGCAAACATCTGCGCTCAAAATCGGTGTAATCAATTTCAAAATCGGTGTAATCCCCAAAAAACAATCGGTGTAATCCCAAAAAAACAGAAAGCCCCGCATCTCTGCAGGGCCTCCAAACACACCTCACT
>JBDUDE010000826.1:0-4322 GCA_040003105.1 Mucilaginibacter sp.
ATTTGCGCGGCCAGTATACCGGCATTTTTTGCAGCGTTAAGCGCCACGGTTGCTACGGGGATACCATTCGGCATTTGCAGTATGGATAGTATTGAATCCCAGCCATCAATAGAATTGCTTGATTTTACCGGAACCCCAATTACAGGCAGATGTGTCAACGATGCCACCATGCCGGGCAAATGCGCTGCTCCGCCGGCACCGGCAATTATAACTTTTAAACCCCGGCCTGCGGCTTCGCGGGCATAGGTAAACATACGGTCGGGTGTGCGGTGGGCCGATACTACTGTAATTTCGTAGGCAACGCCTAATTCTTTTAACACATCGGCAGCATCCTGCATAACGTTCAGGTCAGACTTGCTGCCCATGATGATGCCTACTTTTATTTCGCTCATTTTATCTATTTGTGATTTTTTTTATTATGAAAGCCAATAGGAAGCCAAATGCAGTTGCTGCTCCAGCAAATAATACTATCATAATGATTGAACCTGTAGTATTGGAAACCTCGCTCATAATTTGGCTGTCGGTTTATCGGCTAACTAACTCACCACCTTTAGCGTCGCCTGCACAAACCGCGCCTTTTCTATCGCCTTCTCCCTATCCGCATCAACAATAGTAACATGCCCCATTTTGCGGAAAGGCTTGGTTAGCGCTTTGCCATATAAATGTACGTAAACGCCGGGGCATTTTAATACTTTTTCAATGCCTTCGTAAACTGCGGGGCCTTCATAACCTGCCTCGCCTAAAACATTAACCATTATGGCATTATTCAGGCAGGCTGTATCACCAAGGGGCTGGTTAAATATCGCCCTTAAATGTTGTTCAAATTGCGACACCACGTTACCCTCAATGCTTTGGTGCCCGCTGTTGTGCGGCCTTGGCGCAAGCTCATTAACTAATATCTTGCCGTGTTTATCTAAAAACATTTCGACAGCAAGCAGCCCCACAATTTTTAAGTCTTCGGCTATTTTTACAGCTATCTGGGCCGCATCCTGTTGTATTTCAAACGGCAGGGTTGATGGCGATATCAAAAACTCCACCAGGTTGGCCTGGGGGTTAAACTCCATCTCCACCAGCGGGAAAGTTTTTACCTCACCGCTTTCATTGCGTGCCACTATTATCCCTATCTCTTTTTCAAAATCGATCCAGCGTTCTATTAAACTTGGTTCGGTGAATGCATTTGCCAGGTAGCTTTCGTCAATAACCTTATAAACACCGCGACCATCGTACCCATCGCGCCGTAATTTTTGAATGTAAGGAAATGGAATATGGCTTTCTTTTAATTGTTTTGCCGATGATATTACCTGGAACTCAGCAGTAGGGATGTTGTTTTCTTTAAAAAACTGTTTTTGAGTGCCCTTGTCCTGAATAAGCCGGATAATACGCGGTTGCGGATAAACCATCACGCCTTCTTTTTCCAGTTGCTCCAGCGCATCAACGTTAACTTTTTCAATCTCGATAGTGAGCAGGTCTACCTTTTTGCCGAAGTTGTAAACGGTTTCATAATCGCTTAAGGAACCAACTACAAATTCGTCGCACAACTTGCGGCAGGGGGCCTCGCGGTCGGGGTCGAGCACCTTTACGGTAACGTTGTAGTTAATAGCCTGTTGAATAAGCATGCGCCCGAGCTGACCGCCGCCTAATATTCCGAGTTTAAGGTCTCCGTAAAATGCTTTCATTATAGTATGCAAGTTTAGCCTAAATTGTTCAAAAAGCCTAAACAGTGTTTATTGGGCAGGCGTTTTTTTAACGAGTTTATAATAAAAAACCAGGTGGGTAATAAAAAACACCACGCCGGTAATAATATAGATGGCGTTATTACCGCCCGGCTGCGGAGTAACGAAATTGGTAATGATAAAAGCCAAAGGGCCGGCAAAAAATAAAAACAGCCTCCATACAGGGTTATTCCAGATGGACGGGTTTGGCGTGAATAGGGCAGGTGCAGCCATTATCAACAGGATTCCGTTGAGGTAAAACTGGGCCGATATAATTACCGGGATTGCCTGGCCGTAATCGTGGCCCTTTTCAACCACGGCGTAATAAATGCACGATGCGGCTATTGATACAATGAGCGAGAAGATAAACGTTTTAACCAGGTTAAGCAAGATCGTTTTTAGCATAGCCGATTTTAATTTTTTTCAAATTTCCGAATTTTGGGTGGCTATTTGATAACATCGTTGTAAAAATTATCAGCTTAACCAAATGCACGAAAGGTATACAGCGCAAATTGCGCTAAAGACGTATGCCTAATGGTAAATTTGTTTTATTTCATCCCCATAAAACCTGCACCCAATTTATCGGCAAACCTTTCCTTTCAATAAATTGTTAAACCTCTATATTTGCGCAATATTTACCATAAAGTTCTTTATTAATGAAAACTAAGATAGCCGTAGCCAACGGCGATGGCATTGGCCCCGAAATAATGCAGGCCGTTCTCCGGATTTTCGAAGCCACAAATGTGCCGCTTGAATACGAATTTGTTGAAATGGGGAAATCCTACTTCGATGCAGGCCACTCAACCGGGATGACACCCACAGCCAAAGAAACCATTGAAAACCTGGGTATCCTGTTTAAAGGCCCCATGGAAACCCCAAAGGGTAAAGGCGTAAAGAGTATAAACGTTACCGCCCGCAAAGTTTGGAATACCTACGCGAACCAGCGCGATTTCAGAACATTGAACGGCGTTGAAACTGTTTTTTCAAAAGCAGGCATCCCAATCAACCTTACTATCATCCGCGAAAATATTGAAGATACTTACGGGGGCATTGAGCACCTGTTGACTTATGACGTAGCCGTAGGCCGCCGGATTATTACCCGCCCAGGCTCAGCGCAGGTTATACGTTATGCCTTTGAAATGGCGCGGCGCAAAGGCTACACCAAACTGGCCTGTGCGCATAAGGCCAATATCATGAAGCTTACCGATGGCTTGTTTTTAGAAACCTTCCAGGAGATTGCTAAGGAATACCCGGATATTCAGTCGTCAGATATTATTGTTGATGACTTGTGCATGAAACTGGTTACCCAGCCGCAAAACTTCCAGGCCATTGTGTTAACCAATTTACAGGGCGATATCGTATCCGATCTTTGCGCCGGTTTGATTGGAGGGCTTGGTTTTGCGCCATCAGCCAACATTGGTGATAATATTTCCATTTTTGAAGCCGTGCATGGCACCGCGCCCGATATTATGGGCAAGGGCATTGCAAACCCAACGGCGCTGTTGCTTTCGGGCATACTAATGCTGCGCTACATGGGCTTAACCGAAAATGCGGCCACTATTGAGAATGCTTTACTGTATACCTTAGAACATGGGGTACATACCGGCGACTTCGGTAACAAAGCTACACCAGCTGCCAATACTAATGGATTTACCGATGCAATAATAGATAATTTGGGCAAAGTACCTTCAGACGGCGGTATTGTCGGTAAAGCAAACATGCAGCTTAAAGCAACACATCCGCACCTCGAGAAAAATAAACTGACTGTTACAAGAGGTATTAAGGAAGAAATGGTTGGTGTAGATATTTTTGTTGAAGCCGGCGATTTACAACCAAAGGAGTTGGCAGAACTTGCCAAAAAACGCTTAACCGATAATTTCGACCTGGTGATGATTTCAAACCGTGGTACACAGGTTTGGCCCACAGGCTCAATTTATACCGAATTGGTTAACGAATACCGCGTGCGATTTGAAAAGAAGCCCGGAACGAACGTCAGCCAGAAAGAATTGCTGCACATAGCAGCCGATTTCTCGGAAGATGCCAAAGTTTGCTCGGTTGAGTTTTTAATGAAATTTGGCGATAAAATTGGGTACACGTTAGCGCAAGGTCAGTAGCAAAGTTCTGAGTTCTAAGTCTTAAGTCGAAAGTTCTGAGTCCGCCCGACTATAGACTTTCGACTCAAGACTTTTTCTCCTTTGCCAATCTGCTATAATCGCAACCGGCATCCCGATACATAAAATCAATATCCCCAGCCCGATAATTACCGGCCAAACATGCAGAAACGGCTTAAAGCCTATCTTGCTTAACGGCACCACAAACAGGTTCATAATTATCCAGGTAACCATACCATAAATAAGGCCGGTAACATATTTGTTTTGGCTTATTTTATAGGCAACCGGGTAGCCCAGGTAAAACACGATAGTAAAGGCAAAAGCAATTATATAATGGAACAAAATCCCCCAAAGCAGCATCTGTGCGCCGCCAGTATATGCAGCTTTGCCAAATACACCACTTGCTATATAATCGAAAATTACAGCCGGCGGGACTTTATGGGCCCATACTACAGCGGCAAGGGCATCTAAAGTCCCGGTCAAAAAACCGGTTAAAACA
>JBDUDE010000531.1:0-4319 GCA_040003105.1 Mucilaginibacter sp.
CCAAAATATTTTTCCAGGTGTTTGCCATTGCCATGCAGGGTCCATATTTGTTTGGGGTTAACGTTTTTTACGGCTTGCAAAATATCGTTCCAGTCTACATGGTCTGATATAAACAATGTGTCCTGCTTATTTACCTGTAAATTTTTCCAGCCCGATGCAAACAAGCGTTTTACACCCGTGGCCCTGATATAACTGTCAAAGGTAAAAGGCGGAACGATGTAAACAAACTCTTCCTGGTTTTTCATCAGCTTGCGGCCGTAAATTTCATGTTTACCAAGTTTTATTCCCATTTTTTGGTAAATAGCATTGATGGGCATTATCCGATGGTGCACCAAAATTTTCTTTTGCGGCGCATGCTCACTTATCATATTTATCAGCCGCTGGCTTTTACCCAGGCCGTACGCGCCCAACAGGATGTTGATTTTTATATCATTTATTTTTTTTATTTCCTCAACGGGGTCGGGATGCAAAATGGCAGGGTCGGCAAAGGTGCTTTCGGTAATCAGTACATCGGCATTAACCCAGTCTATAGGTTCGCAGGTGGTATCCGGTTGCACTTTATAGTCGCCGGTGTATAAATATTTAATACCCCGGTACTCCATCAAAACCTGCGCCGAACCAAGCATGTGCCCGGCGGAAACAAATGTTATTTCTACGTCACCGACATTAAATTTGGTATGATAAGGCGCGATATCAAAAATCTTCCCCGCATTTTTCCCATAGCGCAGCTTCATAAAAGCATGCGTCGGTTCGGTACAAAATATGTTGGTATTACCCGGCAATGCGTGGTCGGCATGGGCGTGCGATATTACCGCATTGGTAACCGGCAACTGCGGGTCTAAATAAAAATCACCGTATCTGCAGTAAAGGCCGTTGGCGTTGAAAATTAAAAAATCGTCTAATATATTATTCATCAGTTAGGGTTCATTAGTTCACTGGTTCATTAGTGAAGGGTCTGCTAAATGGCGGATGTTTGATTTGCTGGCCGCGAAAAGGTATTGAACTATTCACCAATGAACTAATGAACTAATGAACCAGTGAACAGAAATAGTTGTGCAATTCCAAAACCTGCGGTATTACCAGTTGCACATCATCATTAACAATTATATAATCGGCCAGGACTGACTTTTTTTCTTCGGAAAATTGTTTGGATTCGCGGTTTTCAATTTCCTCCCTCGTTAAACCATCGCGTTGCATTACCCGTTTTACCCGGGTTTCAAATGGTGCCTGAATGGTGATGGAGTAATCGCACATTTTGTAGGAGTCACTCTCGAACAAAAGGGCGGCCTCTTTTAAAACATAGGGCACATCCGCATCAATATTTTTAACCCATTCGTCAAAAGCCCTGAAAGTTGCCGGGTGAACCAGCGCATTTAATTTGGCCAATTGTGAAGCATCATTAAAAACAATGCCGGCTATGTATTTGCGATTTAAAGTACCATCATCAAAATAGGAGTCAGCGCCAAATGCCGATTTTATGCCGGCAATAAGCAAAGGGTCGGTAACCATTGCTGATTTTGCAGCATCATCAGCATAAAAAACAGGTACGCCTAATACTTCAAATACCTTGCTTACGGTGGTTTTACCGCTGCCTATATTACCGGTTAAGCCTATTTTCAGCATTATTTTTTTATAATAAAATCGATGTTTTGCGGTTCAATCTTCACTATTTTAGTAAATGCTGGCGATTTAAAAATCACCACAGGTAAAACCTTATAACCGTGTTTACGCCAAAGGTCCAGGTCGGCATTCGCCTCAAAAAACTCTTCATCGGTTTGAGCATACCGCGCTAAAGAGGTGGTAAATGTAACTTTTACTTTTTGCGGAAAGATTTTTACATCGTCGTAGTTGCGGTTATTAATCAGCTTAACCGGTATTTCCAGGGTTTTCTCTGTAAACTCGTCCACAGGGATATTTACCTGCGTGCTTTTGGGCACAACGCTTAAGTTGCCTTCTTTAACGGGTTGCAACGTTATTCTTTTGCTAATAGTTTCGCCCGCACTGTCGAGTTTTAGCGTATCCGTTTTCCAGGTCGATATGTTATCAATAACATTTGCCGGGCCGTTAACAATAACATAAGCCGGGTTAAGCGTAATATTGCCCGACTGTGCAAACTGCCGTTTGTATTTCAAATTGCTAACCAATTCTATGGGAATCCTTTTTACTTTGCGGTTCGAAAAATCAAAGTAAAGGGTATCCGGAATAAATCCTGTAATTTGCTGGCTTGCCTCCTTTTTGTCGTTAATTTGGCTGAGTTGCGAACTTAACACAACAAAGCTTTTGGATTCAAGTGTCCGGAGGTCGATGGTAACTGCGTTTACGTCGTTATGCATTTTTGCAAACAGCATCTGCCAGCCGCTGCCATTAAGCGTGGCGCTTACCGTGTCGCTCTGTAACGAATGAAATGCGCGTTTTTGCGGCGTATTTTTAAAAATTAAAATATCCTTAACGGTATAGCTATAGGTTTTTGACAATACGGTAAATACCCACGCAACAATGGCCAGTACCAGGCATGTAATAAATGCCGATGCCCGCCTTCGCTCTGTTGCAGATAATTTAATTATTGCCATTATTAAATAAGGTTAAAGGTTAAAGGCGAAAGGTAAAAGGAAAGCACACAGCACTTTTCTACTTACTTTTCGCCTTACGCCTTATTTATTAAAGATAAAAGAAAAACCTTTCGCCCTTTACCTTTCGCCTATTGTTACTTTGTTACTACCGGTGGCGTATTCAATGCCTTCGATGCTTCTAACGATATCGCCGATTTATCAAAACGGATCTTGCCGTTATCAACTTCAACTAAAAAAGTGGTTTCATTAAGGTCAATGATCCTGCCGTGTATGCCGGCTGTGGTTACAACCTTATCGCCCTTTTTTAACTCGTTAACGTATTTCTTTTGGTCTTTTTGCTTTTTAACCTGGGGCCTTATCATGAAAAAATAAAACACTATGGCAATTAGTCCAAATACTACTAATTGCTGAATACCAAGGCCTCCGCCTGCGGCTTGTAATAAAACAGTTGCTATCATTTTAAATTATATATTTATTAGTTAAGGGTTACCTCGCCAATTAAATGCACCCGGGTTTGGGCCGGGTTGGTATTGGCGGTAATTGTAATTTGCTTGTCCTGTAAACCAAGTTTGCCGGCGCTGTCAAAAGTAACATGCACGTTGCCCGTTTCGCCCGGTTTGATCGGGGCCTTTGGTACTTCGGGTTTGGTACAACCACAAGTTGCAACTGCATCCGTAATAATCAATGGCGACTTACCCGTATTGGTGAATTTAAAATCGTAGGTAACTTTGTCGCCGCGTTTTATTTTACCAAAATCGCGGGTGTCTTTTTCAAATTTTATTACCGGCGCATCGGCAGCATTTGCAGTGGTAGTGCTCGCGCTCGCGCCGTTTTGGTTCGAGTTGCAGGCCGTTAATAACATTCCTGCCGCTATTAAGCTCGAAAACAGTTTTTTCATTATCTTTAATGGTATTATTCCTCTATTAAACCCCTGCCGATTTTCTTCACTTTGTTTTGTGCTTTAAGGTCGGCTAAAATTTTGTCTAATATACCGTTAATAAACGAATTACTCTTTGGCGTACTAAACTCTTTCGAAATCTCCAGGTACTCGTTTATAGTAACTTTTACCGGTATTGATGAGAAGTTGGCAAACTCGGCAATAGCCATTTTCATCAGCAGCGTATCCATCATGGCAATACGGTCGGGTTCCCAGTTCTGTGTTTTGCTGGTGATCAGCAATTGGTAGTCGTCGTTATGGCGGATGCTTTCTTCAAACAGGTTAACAATAAACTCCCTGTCCTCTTCCCAGTTGCCGGTTACTTCGGCCAATTTATTTTCCTGCGGGTTGTCGAACGAAAAGTTTTTAAATGTCTTAGCTATCAGGGCCTGCAACACATCCTTGTCAACCGGCCAGTATAAAAACATATCTTCAAAAACCTGCTCGGCCAATGGTGATTTTAAAATCACTTTTTTGAAAATAAATTTAATAATGTCTTTATCGGTTTGGATGGTATCGCCGGTTTTCTGCAGGTATTCCCGGTAGTCATCCGATTTTTTAAGAATGATGAAAAGCGATTTTACCAGTTCGGGCTCAAAATTCCAGGCTACTTTGTATTTTTTTAACCCGGCTAAATAGTCTTTGTTTTGATGTAACGAAAGGATAAACCTGTTGCTCAATAATTTAAGATTGGCATTCAGATCGTCGGCTGTAGGTAAGTGCTTTGTTGCCCTTTCTTCGGCATCATTTTCGGCATAGCTGGTGACTTCTGATATTAATGACAGCATCCAGATATACATTTCGTATACCTT
>JBDUDE010000075.1:0-14659 GCA_040003105.1 Mucilaginibacter sp.
TGAGTCCCATTCCCAACCTTTATTAAAGTTATAATTCCATGTTGAAGGGCCAACGTGCGAGAAATCCTCGCCCAGGGCCCTGTCTAATGCGTTAGTAAATACGTTAACGCCTAAAACTTCAACTGCTGGTTTCCAAAAGGGATATTTGGGGTTGAATTTAATATCATCATTTAATAAATCGCCGTATTTATTTCGCACTGTAGTGTCAATTAGCGGGCTTTTCTTGGGCTGCGTGGCAGCAGAGTCAGAAAGTTGGTTTACTTTGGCAGCTTTAATCTGTTTCAGCTGTTCTTTGGGGTCGCCTTTGCCGGGCTTAATAGTATCGATCGGCGTTACCTGGGCAAAAGCGCCAGTGCCAAAAGAAAGCAGCAGGCCTAAGATAAAAACCGGCGCTTTAAGGGGTAGAATGTAAAGTTTCTTCATAGGTTTGACGATATTTTGTCATACCTATAACTATTATAATACCAAAGTGTTTTACCTGTTAAGAAATCGTTAACTGCAATAATACTTACGGGTTTTGATAATTAATTATCTAAAATATTCCCCGGCTTGCTCCGCCGTCAACCTGGATTGTTGTACCGCTGATGTAGGCAGCCTGTTCAGAGGCAAGGAAGGTAACCAGTGCTGCCAATTCTTCTGGCTTGCCAATGCGGCCAAGCGGAATGTTTTTGGCTTTTTCGGCTAAGGCCTGCTCAGGGTCGATACCTTGTGGTATAGTATACTTTAGCCGGTCGGTAAGTATCATACCGGGCGCTACGTTGTTTACAGTGATATTATAGGGGCCAAATTCATCGGCCATCAGTTTTGCCATACCAACAACGCCCATGCGCATAGCTGTTGAAAGCACTGAAGTTGCCAGCACAGCTTTCACCGAGCCGCTGATGATATTGATGATACGCCCGCTGCCGGTTTTCTGCATGTGTGGTAATACCAGCCTGCTTGTGCGGGCAAAGCTAAGCAGGTTAAGCTCGAAAGCTTTCTGCCAGGCATCGTCATCAAAATTCTCGAATTTATTAAATGGCGGACCGCCTGCATTATTCAACAAAATATCTACCCGGCCAAATTTGGCGGCTGCCTGTTCAATAAAATCTTTAACAGCTTCTCCATCGGATACATCAACAGGTATGGCTATAACTTCACCACCAGTTATTCCACGTATTTCAGCGGCCGTTTTAGCCAGTTCATTTTCATCGCGCGAGCCAATGATAACTTTTGCGCCTTCGGCAGATAGCGAATTGGCTATAGCTTTGCCA
Organism: Mucilaginibacter sp.; assembly: GCA_040003105.1. Classification (GTDB taxonomy): domain Bacteria; phylum Bacteroidota; class Bacteroidia; order Sphingobacteriales; family Sphingobacteriaceae; genus Mucilaginibacter. The sequence goes on from JBDUDE010000075.1 coordinate 1,254, forward strand.
AGGCCTTTGCTGGCTGCGAGTACGATGGCGACTTTACCGGTGAGTTTTAAATCCATATTTGTAAAATGAATTGTTTAAAATTTCAAGTTTCAGTCTTCTCTGTGATGTCATACATACGATCTCTGTGGTTAAATAAACCGCAAAGGCCTTTCTGCTTTTCCGACTTTATTGACTTTTCCGACTTTCAGACCTCTTCTCCATACTCAGCAAAAACGCCGGCAACAGGGTAAGATTGCTAATCATCGATACCAATAACGTTATCGAAATTAAAATACCGATAGCTTGCGTACCACCGAAGGTAGATGCGGCAAATATGCCGAAACCGAAGAATAATATAATAGCAATGTATATCATGCTTATACCTGTTTCGCGAATAGTATCGGATACTATGGCCGATATACTTTTACTGGCGCTTTTCAACTCCTGCCGATAGCGGGTGATGAAATAGATAGTCTGGTCGGATGATATACCCATTGCAATGCTGAAAATCAGAATGCTTGATGGCTTTAACGGGATGCCGAAGAAACCCATCAGACCGGCCGTAATAACCAGCGGGATTAAATTCGGCAACAACGATATAGCTATCATTTTTATCCCCCTGAACAACACCCACATTACCCCGGCAATTAAAAGTATGGCCAGGGCAAGGCTCTCGTACAGGTTTTTAACCATGTAGTTGGCGCCTTTTATAAATATAATGCTCGAGCCGGTTAACTCAACATGATATTTTTTAGGATTAAATATGGAATCGATACCAGGCTGCAATTGTTTTAAAACCACATTCATTTTTTTTGAGCCGATATCAACCATCTCGAAAGTTACACGGGTAAACTGGCGGGTACTGTCTAAATAGCTTTTCAGCATGTCATTGCTTTTGCCAGAATTACCGGCATAGCTTAATATAAAGCCCTGTTCAAGTCCGCTGGGTAAGCGGTAGTAGTTTGGGTTGCCGCCATAAAAAGATTGTGTTAAAAACTTCAACCCCTGCGTTAAAGATAGCGAACGGCTAAACTCAGGGCGCGACGATATCAATTTCTCCAATCTTTCAACCTTGCGGATAACCGCATTATTCATTACCCCGTTTTTGCGTTTGGTATCAATACTCACCTCCAGCGGCAAAACGCCTTTAAAATTGGCTTCAAAAAAGCGCAAATCTTTTACTGTATTGTTGCTTTTTGGCAAATCGTCAACCACATAGCTGTTTACATTTATCAGGGTAATACCAAAAACGCATATAAGTATTAATATTACCGTTACCGTATAAATTGCTTTGCGGTGGTTATGCACTACATAATCCAGCTTATTTAAAAGGCCTTGTATTACCGGGCGGTCTTTAATTTTGCTTTGGCGCTCTTTAGGGTTCGGTAAATAGCTGAATATTATGGGCACCAGGATAATACTTAAGGCAAACGTTACCAAAACACTTGCGGATGCCACCATACCAAATTGAACCAGCAACTCGCTATTGGTAAAGCAAAGTACCCCAAATCCTATCGCTGTAGTGATATTGGCCACAAATGTGGTAACACCAGCCTTTGCAATAGTAGTGTGCAGCGCCTGCATTTTATTGCTGGTGATATTGTATTCGTAATAATATTTATTGAGGATAAAAATACTGTTAGGAATACCGATTATTACCACCAGTGATGGCATTATGCCCGTGAGGATGGTAATTTCGTAATGCATGAGCACCAATGTGCCTAAACTGCACATTACACCCAGCAAAACAACCACCACGGGGAAAAACACCGCGTAAAACGAGCGGAATATTAACACCAAAATAGTTATCGTAATAAGCAGCGAAAGACCAAGGAACAGCACAAACTCATTCTTTATCAAATCGCCGGCGACAGTACGTATTAATGGCAAGCCGGAATAATGCATCGGAATTCCGTGCTTCTCTTCAAATTGCTGCCCTTCTTTTAAAATGGCTTTCAAAATAGGGACGCGCTTAGGCGTGTTGATTATTTTGCCGTCAAAGCTTATTGCCATCAAGGTCGATTTGCCGTCCTCACTTAAAACTAAACCTTTATAAAACGGCAGCGAGAGGAACTTTTGCTTAACACTATCAGCGCCCTTATCAGTAGTAATTACGGTTGGCGACAAAGGCTTTAAAACGTACTTATGCTGAACAGTATCCTTTACTACATCGTACACGTTACCTACCGAAATAACGCCATTAATTCCCTTTATGGCTTTTATGTTATTGGCTATTTTGTGCCAATCATTATAAACATCTTTGTCAAATATCTTTGGCGATTTAAAACCCATTACCATTGTAGTGGCATCCTGGCCAAAAAGCTTTTTAAACTGGTTGTAGCGGATGTAGGCTGAATCGGTTACGGGTAGTACTTTGCCGCCGTTGAAAGTTATCCGTACCTTACTTGCATGGTAGCCCATAAAAAGGCAGCCCAAAATAACCACAATCAATACGGCTAGTCTGTTTTTTAGAATGAAGTCGGCAAGCTTTTTCCAGGTCATTATACACTGATGATTTTCAGGTGGGCAAAACTACGAGATTATGTGCAAATTTGTGCGGGCGATTTGAAGATATGAAGATTCGATGATGTGGCGATTTGAAGATGTAAAAATATTTTGAACCACAGAGATACAGAGAAGGCACGGAGTACGCTAAGTAACAAATTTAGAATGTTGTTGTTTATACTTTGAATTAATAGCTTTATTTCTCTGTGACCACTGTGTGTTCTCTGCATCTCTGTGGTTAAATCCTCAGTTGATTATTTATAACGAACAACGGTTTTTATTAATGAAAAAACTTATACGCAGCTTTGGCTATGCATTTAAAGGACTGGCCTACGCCACCACAAGCCAGCTAAATTTTCGCATCCATTTAGTGGCAACTGCGCTGGTTTTACCGCTCGGCTATTTTTTACACATCAGCACCAGCGAGTGGCAATGGGTAATGCTGTGCATCACCATTGTATTGGTAACCGAAGTATTTAATACCATGATTGAAACGCTGGTTGATTTGGTGTCGCCGGGTTTTAATGAAAAGGCCGGCCGGGTAAAAGATATGGCCGCCGGCGCTGTGGTAATTGCGGCAGGTTTTGCGCTGGTAACCGGGTTAATTATCTTTCTCCCTAAAATATTATTGCTCTTCACCCATGCTGCATAAAACCCGTGGCATAGTATTTAAAACCACTGACTATGGCGAAAGCAGCGTAGTGGTACAGGTATTCACCGAGAAGTTCGGGCTGCAATCATACATCGTTAACGGCGCTAAAAAGCCAAAAGCCAAAATAGCCCGCAATATGCTGCAGCCGTTACATCTGCTTGATATGGTGGTTTACCACAAAGAAACCGGCAATGTTCAGCGGATAAAAGAGCTGAAGAACTCGCCCCAGTTGCAATCCATACCTTACGATGTGATTAAAAGCAGTATTGCAATGTTTTTAAACGAGATATTGTATAAAGCAGTAAAGCAGCAATCGGCAGATGAAAATATGTTTGATTTTGTTTTTAGCGCGATTGAATGGCTCGACCACCAAACCGATGGCATTGCCAATTTTCACCTTCTATTTTTGATACGTCTTACCCGCTACCTCGGTTTTTACCCCGACCGTTACCTCGCCGGAGAAGCGGACTATTTCGATTTAAAAAACGGCACGTTCAGCCGTTATAAACCTGATAGTGTTTTATACCTTTCGCCGCCACATACGCAAAATTTCACCATGTTACTGCAAGGCACTTTTGAAAATATCGGCAGTATAAAACTAAGTAACGACGAGCGCCGCTACCTCATCAACAAATTGCTGGATTATTATGCGCTGCATATCGAGGGTTTTGGGAATATAAAATCGCAGGCGGTGTTGGAAGAGGTGTTAGGGTAAAAAGAACGCCCGTTCAAGTGAAGGACACTTGAACGGGCGTTGTAATACTTTAGCGTCAATACTTCACCATCGAACCATTCCGTATCTCGTCCGATGCATGCAGCACCACCTGGTCGCCGGGTTTAATATTGCCGTAAACTTCAATCTTACCGTTGGCTTCGAGGCCTTTTTTAACATCAACCCACTCGGCTTTGTGATTGGTTACCCTCACCACAAATACCTTTTCAGTTGATGTAGCTACAGCTGTTTTTGGCAGGATGATAGTGCTGTCCCTTGACGGCAGCGGAACATTTACTTCTGCAAACATGTGCGGCAATAGTTTTTTATCCTTGTTGTATACATCCATTTCCAAACGCTCCGAACGCAATTTTTCATCAAGCGCGCCAGCCAGGCGTTGTATTTTTGCCGTAAATTTTTGGTTTTGCAATGCCTGTATAGTAAAAGTAATTTCGTTTTTATTGGTTAATCCGCCAGTGTACCTTTCAGGTACAGATACCACCAAGCGTAATCGTGTTTGGTCCTGCAAAACAAATAATGGATCGCTGCCTTTACCGCCGGGGCCTACATATGCGCCTAAATTTACATTGCGGGCGGTGATGACGCCATCAAAAGGCGCCCTTATCTCCAAATACGCAACACTTGCACCAACTTCTTTGTACGCCGATTTGGCGGCTTCAACATTTGCCAAATCCGAATTCTTTTTGGCTTCGGCCTGTTCCAAATCATTTAATGAAACCGTGCCGGGCGTTTTGCTGGTATTCAGCAAACGATCATAAGTGGCTTTGCTGGCAAAGTAAATTGCTTCCTGCTGTTTGATGCGCGATTGGGCGCCGGCAAGTTGGGAGTTTATTTCGGGCGCTTCCAACGTGGCCAACAACTGCCCGGTATGTACCTGCGAGCCAATATCAACCAGCAGCTTTTTCACATAGCTGTTCACCTTTGCGTAAAGGTCAACCTGCTGATAAGGCAATAACTCGCCGGGAACAGCAATAGTTGAGCTAAGCTTGCCTTTTTCAACCGTTACGAGCTTAACGGTCGGCGTTTCAACTGCGTCTTCCTGCTGCATGGTTTCGGCTTGTTCCGCCTGTTGTTTTTTATCAGGCCCGCATGACGACAGCATACCTGCACATATAAATAACGCCAGCAAAGCAAGTTTCGATTTATTTTGTTGAATGTTCATGATGGTGCAAAGGGACATAAAATTTACTTTCTTTATCTTCAGGGTCTAATGAAACAGAATCGGTAGAAGCTTTGCCTTGTACCCAGGCAAATACGAGCGGTAATATCAGCAACGCTGCGAAGGTTGATGCCAGCAGCCCGCCGATAACCGCGCGGCCGAGCGGTGATGTCTGGTCGCCACCCTCGCCCAGGCCCGATGCCATGGGTATCATACCTACAATCATGGCCAAACTGGTCATTAATATTGGGCGCATACGCAGGGCAGCAGCTTCGCGGGCTGATTTCAATGCGTTGCCATTATGCTTGCGCAGTTCCTCGGCATTGGTTATCAGCAGTACCGCGTTTGATATGGATACACCCACCGACATAATCATCCCCATATACGATTGTAAGTTTAATGTTGCCCCCGTTAGCTTTACGAGCAGCAACGAGCCGAACAACACCGCAGGTACTGTTGATAAAACAACAAACGACATTTTAAACGACTGAAAGTTAGCTGCCAGCATCAAAAATATTACGGCAATGGCTACCAGCAAACCCGTTTGCAGGCTGTCGAGCGTTTCGGTTAATGTTTGCGTTAAACCGCGTAGTTCAATACTTAGCCCGCGCGGTGGTTTGCCTAATTCTTTAATCGCTTTGTTTACATCACTGGTGGCGGTACCCAAATCTTTTTTGTTGATGTTGGCTGTAACTGACAATGTAGGTACCGAGCCGATGTTATCATTTTCGCCATAGGTAGTATCCACCTTAAAATCGGCAACATCACCCAAAACCGGGCGCGCCTGGCCACTTAAAATTGGTATCTCGCGGATATCGTCAATGCTGGCCATTTGAAACTCGGGTATCTGCACCTGAACCAGGTAGCTCAACCCGGCTTTTTCATCAATCCAGTTGTTCTTTTCGGTAAAGCGGGATGATGAGGTTGATGCTGTAAGTGTGCGCGATATTTCATTCAAACTTACGCCCAGTTCCGCAGCTCGCACACGGTCAATATTCACGGCGATAGACGGATATTTATAAGATTGAGCAATCTGCACATCGCGCAAATAGTCTATTTCGCCTAGTTTTTTAATTACCTTTTTAGCATATTCAACGTTTTGCTTTTTATTTTTGCCGGTTAAGGCAATCTCTATCGGCGTTGGCGAGCCCTGGCTCAAAATCTTGTCAGTAAGCTCAATCGGCTCAAACGAGATTTTGACTTCCGGCATCTCCTTTTTCATAGCCTTTCGAAAACGTTCCTTCAAATCGTCCAGGTTTTCTTTATAACTTTCAACAAGGCTAACCTGCATAACTGCTTCCTGCGGACCGGCCATAAACAGGTAAATAGGGTTGGTTGAAAACGATGAAGGGTGCGAGCCAACCATGCACGATGTTATTTCGATATTTTGCTTGCCTACCAGGTTTTGCAATACCTTTAATGCCTTTATGGTGGTTGCCTCGGTACGTTCCATGCGGGTACCATCAGCGCCGCGCAGCCTTACCTGGAAAGTGCCCGAGTTAACCTTGGGCAATACGTCGTGCCCTATCAAACTAAATAATAAAAACGCCAACCCGAACGCAGCTATCACGTAACCGATAACAATTATCTTGCGGTTAGGCAGCATCCTGTCAATAAAGCGCAGGTAACGCAGCCTGAATTTATCAAAACGGGTAAGTTTGTGGCCATTGCCTTTGGTTGCATTTTGTATGGCCAGTTCTTTTTGTTCCCACGGTTCACCCTCGTCTTCTAATGCAAAACCATCGGCGTGGCTTTTATCCTCGTGCGTATTTTTCATTACCCAGTTGGCCATTATCGGCACAAATGTTTGCGCCAGGAGGTAGGATACTATCATTGAAAAGCCAATAGCCAGCGAAAGCGGCAGGAACAATGCACCCGGTATGCCGCTCATAGTGAACGCCGGCGCAAATACTGCAAGGATGCAGAACAGGATAAGCAGCTTGGGGAAGGCAATTTCCTTACAGGCATCCCAAATAGCCAGTGCTTTTGGCTTACCCATATCAAAATGCTGGTGAATGTTTTCGATAGTCACCGTCGATTCATCCACCAAAATACCGATAGCCAGCGAAAGCCCGCTCAGCGTCATGATATTGATGGTTTGATGAAACAGGTACAGGAAGAAAATACTGGAAATAACGCAGGTTGGAATGGTTAAAATCACAATCAGCGCACCTCTTTTATCGCCCAAAAACAGTAATACCATCAGGCCAGTCAGTACAGCACCTATCGCGCCTTCTTCGGCCAAACTTTTTACGGCGTTTATTACATAGATGGATTGGTCGAACACGAAAGTGAGTTTCACATCAGGCGGCAGCAGGGACTGGAAGCGGGGAATTGCTTTTTTCAGGTTTTGCACCACATCCCATGTCGAGGCTGATGCTGCCTTCGTAATAGGGAGGTAAACTGAGCGTTTGCCGTTTATTAGGGCATAACCGGTGGTGATATCAGCGCCGTCTTCAACCGTCGCCACATCGTGCATAAATACTGTTTGCACGCCATTTTTAAAAAGTGGAATATTGCCAAAGTCAGGTATTTCTTTTATAGTGGTATTAGCGGGGGTAAGATAATTTAAGTCGCCCATACGTACATTACCGGCCGGGGTGTTTTGGTTGTTGTCGCGCAGCGCCTGTACAATCTGGTCGGGCGTAAGCCTGTGTGCCCGCAGCAGTTGAGGGTCAACCTTAATTACTATGGTACGCTGGTTACCGCCAAATGGAGCCGGCGCAACCAGGCCCGGCACTGTGGTAAATTGGGAGCGCACATAAACACCGGCAAAATCAAGCAGTTCGTTATTCGTTCGCGTGGGGCTGCTGAGTACCAGTTGCCCCACCGGAAGCGTAGAGGCATCGAACCTTAATATAAACGGTGGCTGTGAGCCTTGCGGAAAGCTGGCCTGCGCCCTGTTGGTATAACTGGTTACCTCGGCCGCGGCCTGGGCCATATTGGTACCTTCGTAAAAAGTTACTTTTATAAGCGTAAGGCCCTGGATATTTTTTGTTTCGATACTTTTTACCCCCGATACAAACAGCAGCAGGTTAACATACTGCTTGCCGAAATACGACTCCATTTGGTTAGGCGTAAAACCACCATAAGGGTGCGACACATAAATTACCGGCAAGTTTAAGTCCGGAAAAATATCAATCTTAATATTGCGAACAGCGTTTATACCAAAGAAAAACAACCCGGCCACTATCACCAGTATGGTAATTGGTTTTTGCAGCGCGCCTTTTATCATTCCCATTATTACTCTTTTATATTAAAAGTTATTTATAAAAATCCCGAAATCGCCGGTTGCAGCTGCTTTGTACAATACTGCCTGCCACACGTTGTTGCGGGCAATGTAATTATCAACCTCGGCACGGTTTAGCACATACAGCGCTTGGGTAAAGTCGACTATGTTTGACAATCCGTTTTTATACAGCGTTAATTTTTGATGATAAGCATCGGTTGCTGCCCTCACTTCTTCAGGTACTTCATGATAATTTTTCAGGGCATTGCTGATGCGGGTCTCGGCCAATACCAGTTGTGCGCTTAGCTGCTTACTCACCAAATCGTACTCATCTTTATATTGTGCCGATGTGTATTGCTGCGATTTTACCTGGTAATGCACCCGGAAAGGGTTGGCTACATTCCATATCATGCCCACGCCCAATAAATAATTGGAACGCGTAGGCTCCACCCCTGCGCCGTAACTGCCGGTATAGTCACTTTGATTTGTTCCATAATCCCACTTAAAGCCAGAGCCCCGGCCCTGGTAAGTGCCAAAGAAGCTAAAGGTGGGATAAGCGAAAGTATTGTAGTATTTGGCCAGCTCATTGCTAACATTGACGCGGTTTTGATAGAACTGCAATAGCGGGTGATTCTCGTTAGTAATCTGCGACTGCGGGTCGGCATTGGCGGGGGCTTTGGTTACAAAGGCGCTATCCAGCACAAAATCCTGCGGCGGTATACCCAGGTATTGCGACAACAGGTTGCTTTGCTCCTGCTCGGTTTGCTGCGTATTGGTTAGCGCTATACGGGCGTTTGATACTTCGGCATTAGCCTGCGATGAATCCACTCCTGCATTCAGGCCGTTTTTAACACGGGCAACAACCACTTTTTGTAACTCAATGGCCCGGTTAAGGTTATCGGCCTGGGCTTTGCTTAACTGTTGCGCGGCCAGTAAATTTAAATAGGTGCCGGCCACGCGAATCTCGTGCTGAAACTGCTCCTGTACCAAATCGCTTTCATCGCGCGATACTGCCGAGCGTTGTACCTTAACTTTCTCTTTTGCTTTTCCAAACGAAAAGAAATCCCAGCTGACATTGGCTAAGTAAAGAGCGCCGAAAGCCGCGTTCCAGTTTTGGTGTTGCAATGCCGGGCCGGATGATGCCACGCTAAAACCGCGGTAGCCATACAAGGGGCCATTCTGGCCGTTGACGGTACCATAGTCTTGTTGTGCGGATAAATTCACATCGGGCAGTTGCTCGGCCCTGGTTTCAGTTAGATATGCTTTCGACGCATTAAGCTGGTTTGCCTTTGCTTTTATGGTGCCGTAGTTGGCCAAAGCCAACTGTTCGGCATCTTTAATAGTCAGCACTTTTTGAGCTTGTACTTGCGAACAAATTACGACGCTCAAAAACCCGGCGATGAAATACTTTGACAAGGTGTTTAACATCTGTGTAAAATTGACCTGACAAATGTATAATACGAATCTATATGAAAAAAATGAATTAATTTTGTGACAATCATTAATAATACTAATAATGAATATAGCCCTTCACCACTTCCGCCTGATAGATACCATATCAAAAGACGGAACCTTAACCAAAGCGGCAAATACGTTACATTTAACACAATCAGCTTTAAGCCACCAGTTAAAAGAATTAGAAAAAGAGCTTGATGTGGAGATATTTAGCCGACAGGGCAAACGCCTGCACCTAACCGATCAGGGCTACCGCTTTTTGCGCACTTCAGAAAAAATACTGGCCGAAATTAAGTCGCTTGAAGAAGATATCAACAACTATAAAAATGGCAAAACGGGCAATTTGAGCATCAGCATGCAGTGCTATACCGCTTACCATTGGCTGCCCGGTATTATAAAGTATTACAAAAAACAATGGCCGGATATTAACATCCAGATATTAAGCGACGCCACCCGCCGCCCGTTAGAGTTCCTGATGAATGGCGACCTTGACATCGGCATTATCCGTACCCAAATGGTGAATACCAAAATTCGTTACGAGCCTATTTTTGAAGACAGGCTGGTGGCGGTTATTTGCAGCGACCATCATTTAGCAAAAAAGGACGTTATCGAGATTGCCGATTTCCACGGCGAAGAACTGATTTTACCGTTGTACGACCCATCATACCAGGACACACCGATAATCGAGTCACTAATTCAAAGCCAGCACGTAAAACCGAAGACGCTGCACCGGATACATTACACTGATGCCACCATCGAAATGGTAAACGCCGGCCTCGGCATCACCGTTATGGCTGATTGGATTGTTGCGCCATACTTAGCCGGTCGTAATATAGTGATAAAGCCGCTGCACCATAGCATTGCCAAACGCGCCTGGTTTGCGGCAACGTGTAAGCAAACACCTGCTATTCAGAATTTTTTGGAGTGCCTGAAACTGTATTTTTCGGGAGCGGATATGAATGTTGAAGAAGCTGAAAAGAAAATGATTGTGAACGAGCATGTGGTGAAAAAACATGCCGGAGTTATGATTGATGCGATGGCGTTTAACAGGGTGCAGGATATAAGGAATTATCAGTATTGAGTTGATTAATTTGGATTAGGTTGATTGAATTGATTAGGTTATATCGTGGATTTGCCCTGAAGGCAGGTAAAAAATCTTGTCATTGCGAGCGAAGCGCGGCAACCTCGTCGCCATACCTTGCCGCAATACATCATGAATATGCCCGCGACGAGGTTGCTTCGTCGTTCCTCCTTGCAATGACAAAGTTGTTAGGTTTTGTGGCATCTAAGATGCTGTTAATCTTCATTCTGTTCTGCCCATTTTCTGCCTTCGCCCAATCTCCCTCCAAACCCTTCCCTCAACACCAAAAATATTTCCCCGGCACCATCAAACCCAATCATATCACCCAATCCCAATTGGATAATACGGTAAAAACCTTTTACACCCAATGGAAAGCCCGCTTCATCAAACATTCGCCGGACAAGGATGAGGATTTTGTTTGGTTCGAAAATAAAGACAAGAAACAATGCGTCTCCGAAGGGCAGGGTTACGGAATGATTATCGTGGCACTGTTGGCTGGTTACGATGTCGGCGCTAAGGCCACGTATGACAATTTGTTTCACTACGTTAAGGCGCATCCATCCGGCAAAAGCAAACACCTCATGGCCTGGGCACAGTATGCCAATGGCAAAAGCACGGATAACACCTCCGCCAGCGATGGCGATATGGACATTGCCTACTCGCTTTTACTGGCTGATAAACAATGGGGCAGCAAGGGAAAGATAAATTACCTTGCCGAAGCAAAAGCGATGATTAACGCCATTATGCTATACGAAATCAATCATCAAACATGGTCAGTTTTGTTGAGCGATGGAATTGAAGCGGAGAGCAAGGATTATTTTGCTACCCGCTCGTCTGATTTTATGCCTTCGCACTTTAAGGCGTTTAAAACAGCAACCAAAGATGCCCGCTGGGATAAAGTGGTGGATGCAGGATATAAGCTTTTTACCACTATGGAAGAAACTTACAGCCCGGATGCCGGATTGATACCCGATTTTATAGTCAACCTTAACAAAAAACCAAAACCAGCCCCGCCAAACTTTTTAGAGTCACCCTACGATGGCCTTTACAATTACAACGCCTGCCGCGACCCATGGCGCATCGGTAGCGATTACCTGTTAACCGGCGATAAACGCGCCAAACGCATTGCCGATAACATAAACCGCTGGATTAGGAGCACCACTAATAATGATACCTACAATCTATCCGCCGGGTACACGTTAGCCGGTAATGATATTAAGCACCGTTATTTTGAAGCGTTAAGCTTTGTGGCACCGTTTGCCGTGTCGGCTATGGTTGATAGAGAGAACCAGGTTTGGCTAAATAAGGTGTGGGATTATTTGGTGGCTTTTAAGTTGAAGGATTACGATTATTATGATAACAGCATTAAGCTGATGGATATGATAATTGTATCGGGGAATTATTGGGGGGCGAGGTGAGGTGAAAGCTGAAAGATAAAAGGCGAAAGGTTTCGAAAAGAGAAATAAAATATTGTCATTGCGAGCGCAGCGCGGCAACCGCACGCTTTACAACCGAAACACAGGTTCTCAACCCTTCTATCCACTCTGCACAGTTCGCGGTTGCCGCGCTCGTACCTCGCTCGCAATGACAAATTTTATTGATTCATCATGCTTAGCTTCTCAGCCACATCTAACCCACTAGTCAACGCCGCCTCCACCGTCCCCATTGCAGCGCCCTCGTATAAGTACTCCCCCGCGAAAAATATCGTGTTTTCCATCGGTTCATTTAATACTATCCGCGCTTCCGGCGCTTCAACAGTGTCATAGGCATAGCTGCCGCGGGTAAACGGGTCGGCGGTCCAGTTTACTATATTGAAGGCAACGAGTTTATCTTTTAGTTCATCGATATCCCGGTTAAAAATATTAGCGACCGATTGCAAGGATAGCTGCAATATTTCTTCAACCGGAGCATCTCTCTTTTCGGCAGCAGGCAATCCGCCCAGCCAGCGGGTTAAAACGGGGCTATGTTCGGGCGCTTGCGTCCACCATGTTGGTATTGCCTCGTTTGATAGTACAAAACCCATATCCTTTAAGCTTGCCCCTGCCAGGTCTTCTGTTGCCTTATCTTCCCAAAACGGTTCATCAAATTCCAGCAGTATTTTTATTATCGAGCCAAAACCCATGCCATCTATAGCTTCTTGCTGCTTTTTTATTTCGGGGACAAATATTACTGCGCCCTGTTCAATTTTATCGGCCTGTAAAACGCCTAAGGGCAGGGCCAATAATATTTGCAATGCTTTGTATTCTGCACCATTGCTCGTTATCGCTTTAACGTTTCCCGGCTGCCAGTGAATTTCTTTAACTACCGAATTCAAATAGATTTCCGCATTGTGCTTTTTGCACTCATCTTCCAGGTATCTTATCATTACGCCATAACCGCCTTTAATGCGGTGCTGGGCTTCAAAATCTTCATTTTCCCATTCATCACGCAACGCAAATGAACTGGCTTTTGCCGGATCGGCAGTATCGTATCCGGAGACAAAACCGGTAACAGCTGTTCTTAGCTCCTCATTTTCATCACTTGGAAATTCCTTCACAAGGAAATCCTTTATGCTGATATCTTGCTTTAACCCGCCAAGTTTCTCCACCACTTTATCCCAACCGTTAAACTCCC
>JBDUDE010000921.1:0-4308 GCA_040003105.1 Mucilaginibacter sp.
CGCAGGTTTACACACCCAATACAACTATTCCGGCTTTACTGCCAACCAATACCGGTAGGGCCGTACCTCCAAATATCTATGGCCAGGTACTCACGTTTGCCGGTAACGGTACCCAGGGGGTAATAGACGGGACCACAACCACAGCAGGTTTTTCATTCCCCAATTACCCGGTAGTTGCCCCGGATGGTACCGTCTATATAACGGATAACAACCGGTTGATAAGGCAAATTACACCAGGTGGTAGTGTAACCACCATTGCAGGAAGCAATATTGGTTACCAGGATGGTCCGGGTCTCTCCGCAGAGTTTAATGCGCCGGCCGCCATGGTTATCAGTCCGGATGGCAGTATTTACGTTATCGACTCGAATAATGGCAAAATAAGGAAATTTGCCGGTGGTAACGTGTCAACCTTTGCAGGTGGCTTCAGGCAGCCTAACGGTATAGCAATTGATGCTGCGGGTAATTTTTACGTTTCTGAATACGCGGGTAACACGATAAAGAAAGTAACCCCGGATGGTACAGTGAGTACTTTGGCGGGGACCACGGGTGTTGCCGGAAATACTGATGGAGCAGGTCCCGTCGCAAGTTTTCGTGGGCCGGGTTATATGGCTGTAGATGTCTTTGGGAATATTTTTTTGGCTGATTATAATAATAACGAGATAAGGAAAATAACCCCGGCCGGAGTTGTTACCACATTTGCAGGTAGCGGTGTTAAAGGAAATCAAGACGGACAAGGTGCGGCCGCAAGTTTTAGTGGCCCCGAAGGCATATCATTTGGAGAAGACGGCAGCCTCTACGTTTCTGACGCCGGTAATAACCTGATACGTAAAATAACCACTGATGGCGTGGTAACAACCTTTGCCGGGAACGGAATTGCGGGTTATAAAGATGGTTATGGAATTAATACATCGTTTAATTTTCCGCACGGGCTGGCTATCAATAACGAGGGTAATATGCTGGTAACCGACTTGCAGAATAATGTGGTAAGGGAAATTATTACTACCGGCTATGTCATTGATAAGGATTTGCCGCCAGGGCTGACTTTTGATGCCAAAACAGGTACAATAAGCGGAACGCCAACCTCGTTATGGCCCGCTACACAGTATAAAATAACCGGCATTAACGGGGCAGGAAGCAGCACTACAATCCTGACTATTGAGGTAAAAAGGGGCAGCAGCCCGGGGGGGCCTGTAATATCATACCAATCGCCCCAAACGTACAATATCAATCAAACCATAACGCCGCTAACGCCAACATCGTCGGGCAGTGCGGTGCCGGTTATAACGTTTGGCCAATCCTTAACCTTTTCGGGCAAGGGGCCTCCTGGTACTACAGATGGCGACGCCATAACTGCAAGCTATCATGGGCCATCGGGTGTTGCTGTAGATGCTGCCGGCAACGTATATGTGGCCGATTATTTAAATAATTTAATCCGCAAAATCAGCCCGGCCAGCATATCTTCCACTTTCGCCGGGAGCGGCGATAACGGGTTATCCAACGGCACCGGGGCAAGCGCCGTATTTAACAAGCCAGCCAGTATAGCAATCGATGCAGCAGGAAACTTGTATGTGGCTGACGCCGATAATGATGTAATACGCAAAATAACGCCGGCCGGTGTAGTAACCACCTTTGCCGGCATTGGCTCCGCAGGCTCGGCAAACGGGCCGGGAATATCAGCAAGCTTTAATTTGCCGCAGGGCATTGCTATTGATGCTGCCGGAAATTTGTATGTTGCCGATACCTTTAACCATTTGATACGGAAGATAACGCCGGCAGGCATTGTATCTACCCTGGCCGGAAGCGGCGCACCCGGCAGCAATAATGGCAACGGTACAAATGCATCATTTAATTTACCCCAAAATCTTACTGTTGATGCTGCCGGGAATGTTTTCGTAACTGATTTGAGCAATAATGTTATCCGTAAAATAACCCCTGCGGGCGATGTAAGCACTTATGCGGGCAGTGGATCGGCCGGCAGCAATAATGGCCCGGCGCTATCGGCCAGCTTTAATCTGCCAAGCGGCATTGTGGTTGATGATATAGGTGATTTGTTTATTTCGGATTACGGCGGCAATATTATAAGGATGATTGACCCGGCTGGTAACGTTAGCACACTTGCGGGGAGCGGCGTTGCAGGCAGTTTAAACAATACAGGTATTGTTGCAACTTTTGCCGGCCCAAAAGGATTGGCGTTGGACGCCAACCGGAAATTATACATTGCCGATTACCTGAATAATGAGATCCGCACTGTTTACACGCTTGGCTACACCATTGATAAGCCGCTGCCACCAGGTATGGTGTTTGACGGTACTACAGGTACTATCAGCGGCAAACCAAACGTGCTGTCGCCATTAACAACTTATACCATAACGGCTTACAATATTTATGGAAGTAGCACCGCAAAAGTTGATATAAAAGTAGTTGACAGCCAAACTATAACCTTTCCGCCTATACCCGATAAATCAGTCTGTGATATCGACTTTGACCCGGGGGCCACCAGTTCGTCGCCAATAACTTATACCAGCAGCGACCTTACCGTGGCAACCATTGTATCCGGCAAAGTGCATATTGTTGGGGCTGGCACAACCACTATTACTGCCGACGACGGTATATCAAAATATCCGCAAACGTTAACCGTAACGGCAGCATTGGTGTCATCTGTTACCATATCGCCGGTTCCGTCGGCAGATGCTTGTGCATTAGCATTGGTTACTTATACCGCTACCCCGGTAAATGGCGGCACTACGCCTCACTATCAATGGAAAGTGAACGGCCAGGACACCGGGGCCGACAATCAAACCTTTACAAGCACTACTTTAAACAATAATGATAAAATAACCTGTGTGCTTACCAGCAGCCTGCCTTGTGTAACCGGTACAACTGCAACTTCAAATGAAGCAACTGTTGTTTTGGACCCGCCGGTAACAACGTCCGTTACAATAGCATCGTCATTAACCGGCCCGGTATGTGCCGGTACCGAAATTATGTTTACCGCAACCCCGGCTTTGCCTGCCCTTAGCCCCGACTATCAATGGAAGGTTAACGGCGCCAATGCAGGTACCAATAGCTCCACATTCATCATTAAGACACTGGCCGATGATGATATAGTTACTTGTGTAATCACCAGCGATGGCAAGTGCCTGGCCAACCCAACTGCAACATCAAACGCTATAACGGTTACTTTTAACCCGGTAAGCCAGTGTATTATTGTAGTGCCCAATACATTTACCCCTAATGGCGATGGCATTAACGACCTTTGGAATATTACAGCACTGTCCTACTACCCTGATTGTACTGTTACGGTTTTTAGCCGCTACGGCTCAGTAGTTTACCGCTCAACCGGGTATGGCAAACCATGGGATGGTGCTACAAACGGCGGTAGTTTGCCTGTTGGTACCTATTACTATATCCTCGACCTTAAGAATGGTAAAAAACCAATGTCGGGTTCGGTGACTATTTTACGGTAACTTTTATGATACGATAATTTGGGATTGGGCTTTAAAAATACCCGGTATGTGCGGTTGATAAATGCATGTTTGCTATTAAATCTCAGCCACTTACTGCCTTAATTAATATTACATAACAATTATTTGCCTGGCTGATAACCAATATTTTATGCCTTTTTTGGCCATCAGGGCCCTTTTTGATTTTATTTTTATTTGATTGTAATAAAAAAGCAATTTTTCCACAACTTTTTTTTGACAGGCAACGTAATAACTTGTATGAAGGGCTATGTAAATATACCGGGATCAATTTATTGTAAATTGTGTAAGGAGTGCGGGGCGCGGCCGGTAATTGCCCGGGTTGACGAGATTGGCTACGTTGTTAAATGTTCAAAAAGCGATAATCATTACCAAACTATGCCTGGTTTAATTGATATTGACGACTGGAACCGTCACAATACCATTACCTCAGCTTCTATCGACTTTAACCGGAGCCCAATGATGGCCTGGTAAACCACCTTGCTTATTGCTTAAGCCTATTGAGATTTCAACGAATTTTACACAAATGCGTTTCTGTGCCGTTTAAGTGAGATTTATTTTTTATGTTTAGTGCTTAAAAAAACTTAAAATGAGCGGTCCCTTTTATTCGATTTTTTCCAAATTAGTTCGCTTCGGTTTATTTGTAATACTTTTTGCACTGGCATTGCCACAGCTAAGTAAGGCCCAGAATGCCAACCAGCCGGTTTTTAACCACATGGCTTTGTG
This sequence comes from Mucilaginibacter sp., assembly GCA_040003105.1. Classification (GTDB taxonomy): domain Bacteria; phylum Bacteroidota; class Bacteroidia; order Sphingobacteriales; family Sphingobacteriaceae; genus Mucilaginibacter. The sequence goes on from JBDUDE010000921.1 coordinate 4,209, forward strand.
CGCAAAGAACCTGCGGAAAACCGCCGATTTTTATCGTAATGTTATCCAGCTGCAGGAGATAAAGCACCCTTTTAACGATACTGTACATGTTTGGCTTAAA
>JBDUDE010000633.1:0-4300 GCA_040003105.1 Mucilaginibacter sp.
AGGACTATAAATACATTCGTGCTTAACGGCAAGCAAATAGATATTCAATTTAATAATGCAGATTTTAAGTTGTATCAAGAAGAGAAAGCATTAATTGATGAGGCTGAGTATATGAAAATATCAGCTGGTCGGTTGCTGCCGCGGCAATTGTATATTGCCCTGCTGCATCAGTTGTTGTGCCCTGGGAGGTGCCTTTCATCCTGATGGACACGCCGGCGATAGCATCTTTGCTAATGGCATCGGTCACCGTGCCTTTAATTGATAGTTTTTGTGCCATCGCAATTTCCGAAACGAGGAAAAATAATGCAATAATAATTAGTAGACGTTTTTTCATAAGAGTAATTTAATAGTAAATAAGGTTTTCTTTTTTCTAAGATAAGGAGTAATTATATATTTATCAATATATAAGATAATTTATTGTTTTTTTTATAAGAATATTGTTATTTATCTATCAAAATAAAAATTAGAAATAAATATTTTTTACATATAATTAATAAAATATCGACAATCAATATAATATCTGTCATCATTTCCTGCAATTAGCAACACATATGAGGCAGTCGGGGTTAAAATGTAATCAAAAGGTCAAATCTGCTTTTTTTTAAATAAATACTACAAGTTCCGTATAGTATATATATATTTGTCCAAGTAAACAATGAAGACGACAATTACCAATTACTGTAAGGCTATGATGAACTGCCAAATGCATGGCAAATGAGGAGGCTTTACGGACATTCGTAATATAAAATACAAGCCTCTTTAGCGTTAAGCCAAAGGGGTTTTTTACAATATAAACCAACAGCAACAGTATGCAAAGCTTTAGGACCGAGCTGGAGAATCCGGTAGTTGAAAAAGACATAATCGACCTCGAAAAAAAGATAAGGGCTTTTCGTGAAGGTAAAATTCACGACGAAAAGTTCCGGAGCCTGCGTTTGGCCCGGGGAATTTATGGGCAAAGGCAACCCGGTGTGCAAATGATTCGCATTAAATTGCCTTTTGGTAAAGTTACCTTTAAACAACTATTGCGCATTGCCGATATATCTGACAAGTATGCCAGCAGTAACCTGCATTTAACCACCCGCCAGGACATACAAATACACTACGTAAGCCTCGACCGTACTCCTCAATTATGGGCCGAATTAGAGCAGGACGATATTACCTTGCGCGAGGCTTGCGGCAACACAGTTAGAAACGTTACTGCCTCTCCTACTGCCGGAATTGACCCTCTGGAACCGTTTGATGTATCGCCATATGCCCATGCAACGTTCGAGTATTTTTTGCGCAACCCGGTTTGCCAGGAAATGGGCCGCAAGTTTAAAATCTCATTTTCGTCAAGCGATGCCGACACTGCGTTTTCATACATTCATGATATCGGGGTTATCCCAAAGGTAAATGCAGCCGGCGACCGCGGATTTAAAGTACTGTTGGGTGGCGGCCTTGGCGCACAGCCTTTGCTGGCCAATATTGTAGAAGAGTTTTTGCCCGAGGATGAGCTGATACCTTATATAGAAGCTATCATTCGTGTGTTCGACCGTTACGGCGAGCGCAACAATCGTAATAAGGCCCGCCTTAAATATCTTATCCAAAAAATAGGTTTGGAAGAGGTGTTAGCGCTTGCCGAAACTGAACGTACTGCGCTTAAAGTAAAAAAATACAAGATTAACCGTGATGCATTGGCAGAGGCTGTTATACCTGCTGAAACAACATTCGCCGATGTGGCAATAACTAACCCGTTCCGGTACGAGCAATGGCTGGCAACCAACGTTTTTGAGCAAAAGCAAAAAGGATTTTATGGCGTATATATAAAGGTGCCGGTTGGCGATATACCTTCAGACAAAGCCCGCAAATTAGTTGCTGTGCTGGAGCCGCTGGTAGCAAACGAAATAAGGGTTACCCAAAACCAGGGGCTGTTGTTAAAATTTGTGCGTAAAGAAGCGTTGCCGGCCTTGTATAACGGATTAACAGAACTGGACTTATCTGCCCCCGGTTTTGACAGCATCGCGGATGTAACCACCTGCCCCGGTACCGATACGTGTAACCTTGGCATTTCGAACAGTATGACACTTTCGCGCGTGCTCGAAGACGTAATTTACAACGAGTACGAAGACCTTATCTATAACAAAGAAATAAAAATTAAGATAAGCGGCTGTATGAACTCGTGCGGGCAGCATGGACTGGCGCACATTGGTTTTCATGGCAGTTCGTTAAAAGCTGGACTAAAAGTATTGCCATCGGTACAGGTGCTGCTTGGCGGTGGTACAGTTGGTGATGGTGTTGGCCGCGCGGCAGAGAAAGTAATTAAAGTGCCCGCCAAGCGTGCAACCCACGTATTAAGAAAAGTACTTGATAATTACCAGGCAAACGCCACCGAAAACGAAACTTTCCATGCCTATTATGATAGAAATGGCAAGGACTATTTTTATCAGTTGTTAAAGCCGCTTGCTGATTTAACTACACTTACTGATGATGAATTTGTAGACTGGGGACACCAAGAAACCTTTGCCACCGCTATAGGCGTTGGCGAGTGCGCCGGGGTGATTATCGATTTGGTAGCGACATTACTTTACGAATCGGAAGAGAAATTTGGCTGGGCAAACGAGGCTTTCGCTGAAAGCCGCTGGGCCGATGCTATTTACCATGCCTATAATACTTTGTTAAGTTCGGCTAAAGCCTTGCTGTTGGATAAAAATATCAATACCAGCACACAATCTGGCGTAATAAGAGAATTTGATAACAATTACGTGAATACCGGCGAAATTAATTTAGGCGGAAGTTTTAACGATTTAGTTTTACAAATCAACAAAAATGAACCGTCGGAAGAATTTGCGACTGCCTACCTGCAGTTGGCAGGCGAATTTTTAAATACCGTTAAAATAAAAAGAGAGGAATTGGTGCAACAATGATAGTAACATCAACAAACAAAAATATTAAGGAACCACGCATTACGCTTGTAGGCGCCGGGCCTGGTGATGCGGACCTGATAACGCTTAAAGGGGTAAAAGCGCTGCAAACTGCCGACGTTGTTTTGTACGATGCGTTGGTTAATGACCAACTGCTGGAACTTGCCCCCGCACATGCCACTAAAGTTTATGTAGGTAAACGCAGCGGCGATCACTCTTATTCGCAGGATGCGGTTAACAAACTGATGATTGATTACGCTATTAACTATGGCCATGTTGTACGCTTAAAAGGCGGCGACCCGTTTGTGTTCGGTCGCGGGTTTGAGGAATTGGATTATGCAGCATCGTACAGCGTTCGCGCTGAAGTAATTCCCGGCATTTCAAGTTCAATAGGCGTCCCCGGTATGCAGCACATACCGGTTACACATCGTGGTTTAAGCGAAAGCTTCTGGGTGGTAACAGGTACAACGTCCAGTCACCAAATATCACCCGATTTATACCAGGCTGCCAAAACCAATGCCACTGTAGTTGTGCTGATGGGCATTCATAAACTGGCCGAAATAGTTGAAATATTTAAGAGTGAAGGCAAAAATAAATTACCGGTCGCTGTAATACAAAGCGGCTCCACAAAAGATGAAAAAGTAGCCATAGGTATTGTGGACACGATTGTTGAAATTGTGGAAGAGAAGAAGATTACGTCGCCCGCATTAATTATATTTGGAGAGGTTGTATCGCTGCACCCGCAGTTTGCACCTATAAAAGAATTTTATGACATTATTGCCCAGGAATAGTAAGCCACCTGTTCAGGATGAAAAAGCGGAAGGCAACCCTTTGTTCCCCGTTTTTTTAAAGCTGAATGATTTGCATACGGTAGTTATCGGCGCAGGCAATGTTGGTTTGGAAAAACTGACCGCCATACTGAATAACAGCCCGGAGGCAAAGGTGACTGTTATTGCCCTGTCGATTTTGCCAGAAGTGCACTCATTAGCTGCGGAATACAAAAAGGTAAGCATCGTTCAAAAATCATTTACCGACAGTGATTTAGACAATGCCGATGTAGTAATAGCAGCCACAAACGACAGTGAATTGAATAAATTTGCCAGGGAGTCGGCACATGAAAGAAAACTACTTATCAACGTGGCCGACAAACCCGAATTGTGTGATTTTTACCTGGGCTCCATTGTTCAAAAAGGTGATTTAAAAATTGCCATATCAACCAATGGTAAATCACCAACCATAGCTAAACGACTTAAAGAGGTATTAAATGAAGGTTTACCCGATGAACTGGATACTACCTTGCAGCAAATGAGCGAGTTACGCAATTCATTAAGCGGCGATTTTACCGATAAGGTCCGTAAGCTGAATGCGGTAACATCCGTTTTAGTTGAGCCTAAAGTAAT
>JBDUDE010000643.1:0-4293 GCA_040003105.1 Mucilaginibacter sp.
TTTTATGCGGTTTTAGCCATTATTTAATTATTTTCGAAAACTTAAAATTAAATATGGAAGTCACAACCGCGAGCAACAACACCATTTCAAAAAAGCCAACAGTAAGCCCTATCGTTATTATAGGCGCATTATTCTTTATTTTCGGATTTATAACCTGGCTCAACTCCGTGCTTATTCCCTATTTGAAAATAGCATGCCAGCTGAATAACTTCCAGTCGTATTTTGTAGCCACCGCGTTTTATGTGGCTTGCCTTGTTATGGCCAGGCCATCGGCATGGGTGCTAAAATTGTTTGGCTTTAAAAACGGCATGGCGGCAGGCCTGGTAATTATGGCCATTGGGGCAATAATTTTTATACCGGCTGCAATTACCAGGGTGTATGTTTTTTTCCTGGTAGGCCTTTTTATACAGGGTAGCGGCATGGCTATATTACAAACCGCAGCGAATCCATACATCACTATAGTTGGCCCGGCAGAGAGCGCGGCCAAGCGTATAAGTATTATGGGTATTTGTAATAAGATGGCGGGCGTACTTGCCCCTATAGCCCTTGGTGCAGTTGTATTAAAAAATATTGATGCATTTACAGCAAATCTTGCCAAATTAAACCCCTCGCAAAAAATTGCCGAATTAAACGAACTGGCCTCGAGGGTGATACTGCCCTACGTATTAATAGTTATTGTGCTGCTTATATTGGCTGTATTAATTTACTTCTCGGGCTTGCCCGAAATTGATACCGACCACGAGGACGAAACAGTTGCAGCCGCCAACACCGGCAAAACCAGCATCTTCCAATTCCCGCATTTAATTCTGGGGGTTATTACCTTGTTTTTATATGTAGGGGCCGAGGTAATAGCCGGCGATTCAATCATAGCCTATGGCGCCGCGCTGCATATACCATTGTCGACCGCCAAATTCTTCACCTCGTTTACGCTTGGCTGTATGGTTGCCGGGTATGTCATCGGCATTATTTGCATCCCGCGATTTATTAGCCAGCAAAAGGCGTTAGTAGTATCGGCCATTTTAGGTGTAATTTTCACCATAGCCGCATTGCTCACCCATCAGTATGCCTCGGTATTTTGCATAGCGCTGTTGGGCCTGGCCAACTCGCTAATGTGGCCGGCAATTTGGCCTTTGGCTTTGGCCGGGCTGGGCAGGTACACCAAAATTGGGTCATCAATGCTGATAATGGGTATTGCCGGCGCGGCGGTCTTCCCGCCACTATATGGTTTCCTGGTCGACTACTTTAAAGCAAGTATCGGACAGGCCGATGCAGCACACATGTCGTATCTTATTTTACTGCCACTTTATTTGTTCATTTTTTACTATGCTGCTTACGGGCATAAAAAGAGGAAGCATGTTAGTGCATAACTTTTAAATCAATATGTTATGCTGGGTTGCGCCATATCTATTTCCCCTGAGGGTATACAAACAACGTGGTTTCTTCCTTCTTTTTGATGGGCCTCACCTCAATTTTCGCAGTTTGGGTGTAAGCAAATTCAGGGTTGCCTTTGGCCAATTCTACAGCCGCATCCATATCTTTTGCAGTTAAAATGGAGTTCGGTTCGGCGGATGAGCAAAAACGCGCGGGGAATTAACGCCTTTTGCTACAGGCGGCAGCATAACCGGGTAACTATGAAACAAAAAAGCCCCTCGCCACCGGCAGGGGGCTAAATAAACTAATTATAAATTAGTTGCTCATTGGGCATTTCCCGGCACAGCTTTTGTCCTCTGCGCATTTCGAACCTTTTACACATTTTTCTTTGGTGCAGGTTTTACAGGTCTCGTGTTTTGCTTTTTTAGCTCTAACAGGAACTTCGGTAGCCATAACGGTAGCAGCTGCGAATAATATCGCAACTACGCTTAAACATATTTTTTTCATTTTGATTTTAAATTTGAATGTTAACTAATAAATACAACGGTTTAGGTTGTTCGGGCATTAGTTAACAGGCTTTTGGCGGTTTCCAATTGGAAGCGTGGTAGGCAGATAAATCGCCAATTTTATAAAGGGAAACTGGTTTCTCAACAAAACGCGGGATGTTCAGTTTAATGCTCAATGGTTCAACAACTGTAAAACCGATAAGGCCACAGGTAAATATCATGGTGCAGCCTTGCTTGCTGCAGCCGCTTTCCTGCCCCTTCGTTTTTTTCGCACACATCGTTTTGCCACTCATGCGTGGGCAGCACATCTGTTTAACTGTAGGTTGCACCGGCTTGCTTATCTCCAAAAATGATGAAGATAAAAACAATACACAAACCGCAAGTATTACAGCTAAAAATCGCATTTGCGTAAAATTATAGATATATAACGCAACAACCAAGCTAATAACCAAATTTAACATTAGTGCATTGATTTTTATGCAATAACGATTGTGGTCAATTTTAATTCCCCGCTATTCCATTTGCCCTATCAGCTCATTAAGCTTATCAATATACTGCCCGTACATTTGCTTTTGCGAATGGCGCTTTATAAACAATTGCGCCGTTAAAAACATCACGATAATGGCCATCCTTAATACGGGCGCAATATGACCCCACCAGTTGTGGCTGGTATCGAAATTAAAATGGATGCTTAGCTCCAGTAATACGGCCATCAGCATATACAACCCAACGTGCAGGTACAGGTAATTATGGCTGCGTTGCTGCAGCAGGAAAAACCGTTTCAGTAAATTGTCCTTTATATTACCAGTAGGTTGTTGTATTTGCTTTATGGTGATATAGTTAAAAAGCGAAAACAAAAACTCGATAAAAAGAATGCTGAACAGTAGCCATGTTATTACACTTTGGTTTGCACCATTACTAATAAACGTTCCTCCAAACAGCAGCAAGACTAAAGGGAAGATGTATAATGCCGCCTTAAATTTCTTTTCGAGCGTGGCCAGCGGACCGTTGGCATCACGGTAAATCAGTTCGGTGATGTTGTAATTTATTGTTGTTGGTTGGGTGGTGGATTTTGTCCACATATCCCTCAATTCATCTAATTCCATGTTAATGATTTTTAGTTAGTTGCCTTAATTTTTCTTTTATCCTTGTCATTTTAACCCGGAGCGCACCGTTGGGTACACCCATTACATCTTCCATTTCCTCGTAGCTGTTGCCATCCAGGTAAAGCATTACCAGCGCTTTTTCAATAGCGTTAAGCTGATTTATAGCTCCATATAATTGTTCGAGTTGCGCAGTTTCCGGGCCGCTTAGGTTGGTGTCGCTCATATCCGGCGGCATGGCGTCATCGTCAAAAACAACAGGCGATTTTTTCTCTTTCCTGAAACCGGCAATAGCCGTGTTAATAGCCACCTGGTAAAGCCAGGTGCTGAATTTTGCATCGCCGCGAAATTTTTGATACCCTTTCCAAACCTGGATGATTATCTCCTGGTAAAGGTCTTGCCGGTTGGCTTCAGTATCGGCGTATAAATAGCATACCCTATAAATAATGCGCTCGTGCTGCTTTATAAGGTTGATGAAAGTGCTATGCAAATCCGGCTGTTTCACTGTATTGTTTGGCTTATGAGTAGCGCCGGGGTGGTGTTTGTTACAGTGATATGGCGAAAAATATGGTTACCCCTGTAGAGACGCAAAACATCGCGTCTCTACAGGGGGGCGGAATTACTTTTTCTCTTCCTTCTCAAACAAAGGCCTCGGGTCGAAAATTACTTTGATGGAATCAATTTTGCCGCCCGATAAATGGTACCACCCGCTGCAGAACAAAGTTTTGCCGCCCATATCGATATCATAAAATACGGATATATCATCACCGTCTTCAAACACTTTTTTAATGTCGTATTTAAATTTCATTTTCTCCATGTCGGCCATGTAGACGTCGCCGCCATCACGGGTGCCCATTACGCCAACAAATTTCATGTCGTCGGCAAGGTAATTTCTTGCGGCTTTAAAGTCTTCGTCGGTTAATGCTTTTAAAAAGCTTTTTACAGTTTGGGCCGATGTTACTGTTTCCATATGTTTATTTTTAGTTGCCGGGTTGACAGAATAATCCTGACTTAAGACTACCGACTGTAGACTTGTCCTGGTTCTCAATTCTATTTACGTATAACCCGCAAATAACAAAAAGGTTCTCGTATTTTTGCCGTCGTGACAACCGGAAACAAAAAGAGCGCCCCAGCAAAAAAAGCACCATCAGCCAAAACTCCTGCGCCAAAAAGGAAGTATCAGCCTAAAAAGAAAAAAACCAACGCTTTTACCACCAAATGGAAAATTGCACTGGCTGGCCTTTTATTGATTCTGCTTTCGCCTTTTTATTATGGCTATGTTATCAAAGCCTTTACCTCAACCTGGCGCTGGG